>NZ_KB290513.1:3900-13141 GCF_000282835.1 Pandoraea sp. B-6
GACTACCAGCGCACCCTCGCCTTCGATCACGGCGAGACGCGGCTGTCGGTTCTCCTCACGAGCGGACCGCAGGCGAGCACGCTCACCGTGGACGGGCAGACGTATCCGTATCGCTACGCCCACGACGCCGGGGTGTATCGCGTGACGCTCGGCGATCGCCGCGTTCAAGGGCATGTCGACTTCGAACACGACGCCGCGCACGTCTTCGCCGACGGTCAGTCCTGGACGCTGCGCTGGCACGATCCGCTGGCACAGGCCGGGGCGCAGGAAGGGGGCGAGGGGCGGCTGACGGCGCCGATGCCGGGCAAGGTCATTGCCGTGCTCGCGCCAGCCGGTACGAAGGTCGAGAAGGGCGCGCCGCTGCTCGTGATGGAAGCGATGAAGATGGAGCACACCATCAGCGCACCCGCGGACGGTGAAATCGAAGAGGTGCTGTTCGCCGTCGGCGACCAGGTGCCGGAAGGCGCCCAGTTGCTGGCGTTCAAGCGATAACGATCGTCCTGGCGCGGTGCTCCGGCATCACGCCGCAGCGCACGCTGGTGCGGATCCACATTGACTCGCGCAGGACGGTGCTTTCCGCGCTACCGCTTACTGCGGTAGCGCGCGATGAAATTTGAGGACACTTCCTAGAAACTTCGGCAGCGCCCCCGACAGGGGGTCGCTGCCATGGGGATTTCAGTGCATTCGGAATTTTCATAAGGAATCCGAATGGCTGTTCGGAAATATTCTCGGTGTCGATTTCCACCATGCGCGGTTAAGCGCTCGACACCATGACTCAACGTCCTCACTCGTTCATCGGCCCGCGCGCCATTGCGCTCGCCGCCACACTCACCCTCCTGACTTTGTCTGCCAGCGCCAATGCGCAAAGCAACGTCACCCTCTACGGCACGATCGATTCCGGCTTCGTCCACGCCAATCACACGGACGGCCTCAACGGCCCGCAATCGCGATCGATGATCACGAGCAACATCATCTCCGGCAGCCGCTGGGGCTTGCGTGGCACCGAGCCGCTGGGCCGCGGACTGTCGGCGATGTTCCAGATCGAAAGCGGCTTCAATGCGGTCAACGGCGAGATGGGTAACGGCGGCCGGGCGTTCGGACGCAAATCCATCGTCGGCCTGACGAGCACCGAATGGGGCGAAGTGACCATCGGCCGTCAGTACGACCCGGTCGTCAATCTCGTGCAGGGCATGACCGCAGACGGTTACTTCGGTGGGTTCTTTGCCACGCCGGGTGACGTCGACAACTACGACAACGGCGCACGCATCAACAACTCGATCCGCTACGCCACACCGAACTTCGGCGGCTTGCAGTTCGAAGGCATGTACGCATCGGGCAACGTGGCCGGGGAAACCGGGGCCGGCCGGTCGTACGGCGTCGCCGGTGCCTACAACAACGGTCCGCTCGCGCTCGGCGCCGGTTTTTTCTTCGCGGACGGTGGCAACACGCGGGCGGCCTACGGCTATCGCGAGTGGACCAGCAGCGCAGGCTCGCTGTTCAACTCGCCGATCAACAGTGGCTTCCGTACGGCGAGCAAGGTACGCATCGCGCGCGTGGCCGGCAAGTACGCCGTTGGCCCGGCGATCCTTGGGCTGTCGTATTCGAATGCCCAGTACGCGAGCGATGGTCTGTCGGAATTCACCGGCACGGCGACATTCGACACCGTGAACGCCTTCGCCACATATGCCCTGACGCCGGCGATCAACACGGGCATCGGCTATAGCTACACGCGAATGCGCGGTGCGCGCAACCTCGGCGCTCACTACAACCAGTTCAATGCCGGCGTCACCTATGCGCTGTCCAAGCGCACGTCGACCTACGTCATCGGTGGCTATCAACAGGCCATCGGCAAGACGCTGGATAGCGGTCAAACGGTGGAAGCCACCGCGTCGGTCGGTTCGTACGGCTTCAACGCCGGCGCACGAACGCAGTTGCTGGTCGGCATGGGCCTGAAGCACAGCTTCTGACCCCCTTCGTCCTGATCGGGCCGAACACGTGGAAGCCCGCGGGTTCGGGCCGATTTTTCCAATGAATTTAAGTACCTGGAATTCAAACGATCGTTTGGACGATTCCGATTCCTCTGTCTTAAAAAATACACAATTTGCTTAATTGGTATTTACCCTATCCGGGAATCTATTTAGAATTCGCTCCTGTTGAAGTTTGTTGCGGTAGCAACCGACTTGCGACGACTGGCGTCCCCGCTTTCTGAATTTCGCCTTGCGGTCAACGCGGGCCGATGTCTCTCGTGCCGATGTCTCTCGCGCTGCTGCCACTCGGGCCGGTCGTCATTGGACACAGTCATCGCTTACGTCTGTTGTTACGCCGCGCTGTCGTCGCTTAGGGAGAGGGTTTGTGATTTTCGTCATTTGGCTAGGGGTCGCGACGCTCGCCGTCACGGCGACAGTGGCACGTGTCATGCAACTGCAACGCGCTGCGGCACGCACCGCAGCGGCGACCCACGTCTCACGTGTCCTGCGATATCGCCGTAGTCATCGTCGTACCCCTTGCTCGCGCATTCGCTTGAAGGACGCCGCGTAATTTAACGTTGGCCGGCCACCGCTGGGGCCGACGCTGCCGGAACCGAAGCGGTCAGTCGCCGTTCAACGAGTCGCACCGAGTTGTCGTCGTACTTGAAATCGTAGTCCGTAGTCCGCAGTACTCATGCTGTATTCCGGCACCGATGTCCTGGCCGGATAGAGAGTCATCCCTCCCCGCCGTTACGAGGCATCGCTCTCACGCGTTAGCGCCGTACCGCCGCCCACGACTTGGGCGGCCAATTTCGCGCCCACAGCCTCGTATTGCCCACGCATTGCATTAGCCCCCGACGCCCTCCATCGCGCGCCGTCGGATCACGCTCGCTCGCGTTATCGCGTGGGCGCTTCGGCATGCGCTTCACCCGCGCGGCATGCCCAATGTTTTGAACCAGAGAAAATTGGCAGACATGAACACCGCCTCAGAGCGCATTACCGTCACCCTTGAGCTGCATCCGAACGATTTGAAACAGCTCGATATCGCCTGCGAGCGCGTCGGTATGAATCGAGAAGATTTCTGCCGGCTGGCCACTCACCTGGAGGGCGCTCGCGTGCTCAATGGCGAGGGCCTGGCCGCGCTGTCGCGCCCGTTCGGTTTCGCCGCCGCGCTGCCCGCCGTCCTGCGCGGCGCGCTAGCCCGCTTCTGCCTGCGCTGATCGACATCATCGGCCTACGCCACGGCCAGCACCATCCGATGCACTGGCGCCGTTCCATGTCAGCGTGTCGCCCCATCGGCTGACAACGTCTCGTGTGATGGCGCGGCCCCATGAATTGGGAAGCGTCCGATAAGTTTTGCGCTATAGAGGTCGCCGACTCTGTATAGAGGCCCGCCTGTAACGCATGGGGAGGAGAGCGATATAACGTCGCAAGACGCGGGGGGATTGATTACGCTGTGTGACTCGTCAACGGAGTTCCGCCATGCAAACGAATCCACTCGCGCTGTTCGGAGACCATCTGGCCTGCTTGCGCAAGGCGCGCGGCTGGTCGCAGGAGAAACTGGCGCTCGAGAGCGGTCTGGCTCGCTCGTACGTCAGCGGCATCGAGCGCGGTCGACGCAACGTCGCCCTGGTCAATATCTGCGTACTGGCCGATACGCTCGGCGTGCCAACGTCCGAAATGCTGCGCTTTGCGCAGGCGGCCGGTGCCGCTGACACCGCAGCGCTACCCGATCGCACGCCATTGCCGCAGATCAGCCGTTCGCTGTGCCGCCTCGAAAACCGCGATCAGGTCTGGCTCGCCGAGATCATTCGAAGCCTCAGCTCCCGCCTGAGTCAGGCGGCGCCGCCGTCGGCGACCGACGCTTACGCAGACCGATGCGGCCCCTTGTCTGTCGCACACGGCGGTGCCTGTGGCGATGCGCGAGATAGGCGCAATCGGCACGAAGCGCGCGACGGCATCGACGATACCGAGGATCTCGACGATTTCGACGACCTCGATGACGCCGCCGCCCCGCCCGCGGCTCTCCCCAACGCCGCTAGACGGACGCCCACCGCCCCAGCGTTCTCCGCAGGCTTTCCTGCCCATCTTCAACTCGCCGCGCCGAGGGAAGCTGGCTACCGCGTTGCCGACGGCACCGGCACCGACGCCGCCCATCCCGTCGCGCGCATCTGTGACCCCGGGCGCACCCCATCCGAACGCCACGACACATCCGTCACGTCGGCCAATGCCGCCAGATCCGACGCCATCGCACGCGATGACTCGCGGCGTTTCCCCACCGGCGATGACGAGTGAGCGAAAGCGAGGCAATTGATTCTTAGGACATTGCGCAAAGTCCCCCCAGCATCGCGGGGACGTTGCGTGAGCGTTCGTCTTGTAAGCGTGACCTGGCCTTCCGTAAAAACGCTCGCTTCGTCGAGCGTCTTACATCCCCGCAATGGACGTATCACCGCGCCGTGCCTATTTCATGCACGCCAAGCCTATCAAGCATGACAGCCGGCCGATGACTGCCGACCATTCGCGCCGCTCGACACAACGTCCGGTTCGCCCCGTCAACATCGAGTGACATCCCAAGGCGGAAACTTTCAGAATCGCGTGATGGCTTGCGCCGGCATGTCCGGTGTCACACTGCGCGGCTCCGGTTCACGGGAGTGCGACAAAGCGTATCGAAATGCCTGCAGAGCGGTACGCAAACTGGCGCCACCACTACCGTCTGAAAGCACGCACTCCTTGTGCCTTCTCCGAAAGTCCGCAAAAAATCCGCGTTGCGGACCCGGTAGTTCGTGCCTCGCAAACGGGGGATACCCGAGGCACCGTCCCCAATGCCGGCTTTTTGTTTCAATCTTCTTGTCCCTAACAAGGAAAACATTCTTATGGACACCAATTTATTCAGATTCGGCCGACACCTGGCCGGTTTGCGCAAGAAGTACAACTGGGCGCAAGACAAGCTTGCCCTGGAAAGCGGTCTGGCGCGCTCATACCTGAGCGGTGTCGAGCGAGGCAAGCGCAATATCTCGCTGCGCAACATTTGCATTCTCGCCGACACGTTGGGACTGCCACCGCATGAGTTGCTGGCGTTCGATTCGTCGAACGGCATGCTGGCTGACGCGGGGGTGGCGGTGCCCTGCGATCCGTATCCCTCGCTCAACCGGGCAATGCAGAAATTGTCGGACCGCGATCAGGCGTGGATGGCCGATCTGGTCCGCACGCTGAGCTTGCGTCTGGGCCACGGCGTGTTGCGCGACGAATGAGAACGGGGCGATTGATCGCGGGACGCGACGTCCGCGCAACGCGCGCGTGTCCGGCGCCGGGCGACGCCGGCCCGCGCGCCGGCGTCGCTCCTCGGGTTCAGTCGTTCCCGAGGAAGGCGTCCACCGCGCGGTGAAACGCAATCGGATTGGCCAGATTCATGCCGTGCGATGCGTCCTGGATCACCATGCGACGGGCTTCCGGCATGGCGCACGCGAGCGCGTTCAGCACATCGGGATAGGGTGCGGGACTTTGCGCGCCGCCCATTAGAAGCACCGGCGCATGCAACGCGCCAAGGGCGTCGATCGGCAACGGCGTACGCGGCTCGGCCACCTGACCGATCAGGGTGTGAGCGTTGTCGCGCACCATCTGCTTGAACCACGGCACCATGCGCCGCCACGTATCCGGGCCGCTCACGGTGTCGATAAAGATCGCCAGTCCGCCGTCGATATCCCCGGACTCGATGGCAGCAAGCGCCTGTTCGCGGAAGCTGCCCCGCTCGCGGTCGAGTGGCGTCTGCGCCGGGCCGCCGCTGATTTCCACGCCCGGGTCCGCCAGTATCAGCGAGCGTACGGTGTCGGGCGCGAGCAGTGCCGTGCGCAACGCGACATAGCCGCCGCGCGAATGGCCGAGCATATGGACCGGGCCGACGCCCAACGCCGTGACGAATGCGGCCAGGTCCTCGGCGTGCTGCTCCCCCGAGAACGTACCGTCATGGCCGCCCCAGGCTTCGGGCCAGTAGTGACGCAGACTCACCGAGATGACCCGCCGCCGCTGCCCCAACGGCGCCATGTTCGGCTTGAAGTAACGGCAATCGCAAAGCGAACCGTGAACCAGCAAGAGCGGCGCGCCACTGGCGTCGGCGGGGGCAGGGGTCTCGACGTACGCCATCGGATAACCGTTGACGTCGATCGTTTGCGGTACAGGAACCGGCATGGGAGACACATCAGGTAAGGCGGGGCCGCCAGTATACCGAGCTTGCCGCCCGCTTGCCGCGGTGCGCCATCGGCATGCCATGGCGCCTTGGAGAGCGGGAACAACGCGCTAGTGTATGCTTGCGACTCCCTTCATTCCTGCGGTTTCCCGGTATGGCACTCAAAGCCACCATATACAAGGCCGAGGTGCAGATCACCAACCTCGACCGCCACTACTACGCCGCCCATAGCCTGACGCTCGCCCGGCATCCGTCGGAAACCGACGAACGCATGATGGTGCGCCTGCTGGCCTTCATGCTGTATGCCGATGAACGGCTCGCGTTCGGCAAGGGCCTCTCCAACGCCGACGAGCCCGACCTGTGGGAACACGACTTCGGGGGCGACATCGTCCGCTGGATCGACGTCGGGCAACCCGACGCGCGGCGCCTTGTCAAAGCCGCGGGCCGTGCGACGCATGTCGACGTCGTGGCGTACGGTGGCAAACCCGCCGCCGTCTGGTGGCAGGCGACCGAGTCGCAGATCACCCGCTTGTCGAACCTCACGGTGCGCATGCTCGATGAGGCGTCCGCCGAGGCGCTCACGGCACTCGCCGCGCGCACGATGCGCCTCCAGTGCACGATTCAGGACGGTGAAGTCTGGATCGCCGACGACAGCCACAATTTCGCCGTCAACCTCGTGACGTTGCGCGCGGCCGCCAACGACTGACCGGCTTCGGTCATTCCCCGACGGCGGAGCGGCGCGCTGTGCCGCTGCGCCGCGTCACAACGTCACCGCCCCGCCCTCGCCTTCCTCGCCCTCCGCACCCTCCTCGCGGCTCGTCGCCCTCCACGACTCCGGCCTCGCCGCAGTACGCGCGACACCACAAGCTGCGTTACACTTGACGTTAACGTCAATCGAGTGAACGCGGCTGCGCCGTCGACGCCTGCCGGAAGGACCGGACATGTGTGCCATGCGCCCGCGCCGTTACCGTCAGTGCGGTAGGTGCGTGCCGCCCCCTCGCTGGCCCTATCGCCATGACTCATTCCTATACGCGTCTGCCCCGCAACTCATGGACATCCTGATCTTTTCTCCGGACGGCAAGACCGCCGCCTACGAAGCCGGCCTCGCCGAGCATCTGCCGCAGGCCGGCATTCGCGGCTGGCAGCCCGGCGATGCAGCACCCGCCGACTACCTGGTGCTCTGGAAGCCGAATGCCGAAGTCTTGCAACCGCGCGAGCGCCTGAAAGCGATTTTCAACCTGGGCGCCGGGGTGGACGGCGTGCTCGGCACGCACGGCGAAGACGCGCATCGCCTGCCGGCGGGCGTGCCGCTGGTCCGTCTCGAAGACGCCGGCATGGCCGACCAGATGGCGCAGTACGTGAGCGCCGCCGCATTGCGCTACTTCCGCCGTCTCGACGAATTCGATGCGCAGCAAACCCGAGGTCAGTGGAAGTTCCAGAAGCCGAACCGTCTCGCGGATTTCCCCGTCGCGGTGCTCGGTTACGGCACGCTCGGCGCGCACGTCGCCCAGGCACTGAAGGCGTTCGGCTTTCCGGTACGTGCATGGACCCGCAGCCAGCGCAGCGACGATAGCGGCATCGAATTGCACCACGGCGACGCCGGCTTCGATGCCTGCGTGTCCGGCGCCCGCATACTCGTCAACCTGCTGCCGCTCACGCCGCAAACGGTCGATGTGCTCAACGCCAAGCTGTTTGCGAAGTTGGCGCAAGGAGCGTTCCTGATCAACGTCGCGCGCGGCGCGCACCTGGTGGAAGACGACCTCCTTGCCGCGCTGGACAGCGGCCAGATCGCCGCAGCCACGCTCGACGTGTTTCGCACCGAGCCGTTGCCGGCAGACCATCCGTTCTGGCACGCACCTCGCCTGACGCTCACACCGCACATTTCCGCCCTGACGTTGCGCGACGAAACGGTCGCGCAGATCGCCGGGAAGATCGCCGCGCTCGAACGCGGCGAAGCCATCACCGGCATCGTCGACCCGGCGCGCGGCTACTGAGCCGTCGCCCACGCGCGTCATTGCCCGAACCCCTCCAAGGAGACACCGCATGTCCTTGTCCACGCCTAATCTGCCGAAGCACGTGAAAGTGGTCGAAGTCGGCCCGCGCGACGGTCTGCAAAACGAAAAACAGCCGGTACCGACCGATATCAAGATTGCGCTGATCGACCGACTGTCGGCCGCCGGCTTCGCCAATATCGAAGCCACCTCGTTCGTCTCGCCCAAATGGGTGCCGCAGATGGCCGACGGCGCCGAGGTGATGGCGGGCATTACGCGTCGTCCCGGCACGATCTACTCGGTGCTCACGCCGAACCTGCGCGGCTTCGAGGGCGCGGTGGCGGCCAAGGCCGACGAAGTGGTGATCTTCGGCGCCGCGAGCGAAGCGTTCTCGCAACGCAATATCAACTGCTCCATCGTGGAAAGCATCGCGCGCTTCGAACCCGTCGCGCGCGCGGCGAAGGACGCCGGCCTGCGCCTGCGCGGCAGCATCTCGTGCGCGCTCGGCTGCCCGTACCAAGGGGAAGTGTCCGTCGCGAGCGTGGTCGACGTCGTGCAACGACTCGCGGCGCTCGGCTGCGACGAAATCGACATTGCCGACACCATCGGCGTGGGCACGCCCTCGCGCACCCGCGAAGTCATGGAAGCCTGCGCGAAGGTGTTCCCGATCGAGCGTCTGTCCGGCCACTTCCACGACACCTATGGCCAGGCGACGGCCAACGTCTACGCCGCGCTGCTCTCGGGCATTTCGATTTTCCACTCGTCCGTCGCCGGCCTCGGCGGCTGCCCGTACGCCAAGGGCGCGACGGGGAACGTGGCGACGGAAGACGTGGTGTATCTGCTGCATGGTCTCGGCATCGAGACCGGCATCGATCTGGACGCCGTCGTACGCACGGGCGACTTCATTTCGCGCGCCATCGACCGGCCGAACGCGTCACGCGTCGGCCGCGCCATGCTCGCGAAACTGCAGGACGGCGCGCCCACCTGCGTGTGATACCGCGCGGGCCAATGTGCCCGCGTCGACCCTGTGATTCGAAGACACTGACACGACCATGAGCGAGACACCCCGGACTCCCGAACCCGCCCAACAGGACGCTCTT
>NZ_KB290513.1:13151-34210 GCF_000282835.1 Pandoraea sp. B-6
CACGTCACGTTGCACGGCTGCTTGCCGGCCTGGGCCACGACCAGCCGATCGTGCTGTTGCCGAGCACCGGCAAGACCTCGGCCGAGGCCGCTGCCGGCCTGGGGTGCGATGTGGCCCAGATCGCCAAGTCGATCCTCTTTCGCCGCGCCGCCGACGACACCCCGGTGCTGGTCATCGCGAGCGGCATCAATCGCGTCGACGAGAAGAAGGTGGCGGCACAGGTCGGCGACCTTGCCCGCGCCGATGCGCGTTTCGTCAAGGAGAAGACAGGCTATTCAATTGGTGGCGTCAGCCCGATCGGGCACGTCGTGTCGCCGCTCACGCTGATCGACGAAGACCTGCTCAAGCTCACCAGTCTGTGGGCCGCCGCCGGGCACCCGCATGCCGTGTTCAACCTCACGCCGATGCAGCTCGTGGCGATGACGGGCGCGCCCGTCGTCGACGTGGCGCTGCGCGACTGAGCGAACGCTTCCCTACGTCACCCCAAGGCCATCATGACCCTGCCCGCGTCCCCTGTGCCATCGCCCTGCACCAACATCTGCCGCATGAATCCAGCGACGGGGTGGTGCTCTGGCTGCTGGCGCACGCTCGACGAAATTGCCGCATGGTCGACGATGGCCGAGGACGACAAGCGCCACATCTGGTCGCTGTTGCCCGCACGACGTGTCGAACACGAACCGCCGCCGGTGCAGTATCGCCGCGTGATCGCCAACGACCCCGGCTCGGGCAACGCATGACGCGCCCCGACGCATAACGCTTTCAATACCGCATATGGGAAAAATCGTTGCCATTGGTGAGACCTTCGCCGCCACCCACCATTTTTCGCCTGACTCGATCCGCGAATTTTCCGCGCTCGCACACGACTTCAATCCACTGCACCACGACGCGGATTACGCGGCCGCGGACCTGCGCTTCGGCGGACTGATCTCGTCGGGCACGCAGCAGATGTCGTATCTGGCCGCCCTGCTCGCCACGCACTATTCGAAAACGGCCCAACCGCTCGGGCTTGAATTCGACATGAAGTTGCGCCGCGCCGTGCACGCGGGCGACGACATCACCGTGCGCTGGACCGTGACCGACAGCCTGTGGAAGGACAAACTCGCGGGCGACATCGTGTCGCTCGACGGCGAGGCCGTCAATCAACGCGGCGAGACAGTGATCGCCGCCACGGCCAAGATCCTCGTGAGCGCCAAGCCGGCGTGACACGCCGCCAGCGCCCTGTGTTCCCTCTTATGCCCCTACGTCCATGACCTCGCATGCCCTGCCCGCCGGGCTTCGCGTGTTCGAGCGCGGCTGGCTCTCCTCGAACAATGTCCTGTTCCTCGGCGACGCGCCAACACTCGTCGACAGCGGCTACGTCACGCATGCCGAGCAGACGCTCGCGCTCGTCGCGCACGCGCTGCCGCATGGCCAGTCGCTCGAACGGCTCGTCAACACGCATCTGCACTCCGATCATTGCGGCGGCAACGCGGCACTTCAAGCGCGCTACGGTTGCCGTACATGGGTCCCCGCCGCCGATGCCGACCCCGTGCGCCACTGGGATGCACGGCGTCTGTCGTTCGAAGCAACGGGCCAGCAGTGCGCGCGCTTCACCTTCGACGACACCCTCTCGCCCGGCGACGCGATGACGCTCGGCGAGCGCGAATGGCTCGTTCTCGGTGCCCCGGGCCACGATCCGCACGCGCTGATGCTCTACAACGCCACCGACGGCATCCTGATTTCCGGCGATGCGCTGTGGGAACGCGGCTTCGGCGTGATCTTTCCGGAGCTCGACGGCGAGTCCGGGTTCGCCGAACAGGCCGCCGTGCTCAATCTCATCGAGCAACTCGATGTGGCGCAGGTCATTCCCGGACACGGCAAACCGTTCGGCGATATCGACGGCGCACTCGCCACCGCGCGCGCACGCCTCGACTATCTGCAAAGCGATCCGGCACGCAATGCGCGCAACGCCCTCAAGGTGCTGATCGTCTTCCGTCTCATGGCCGAGACGGAGATGACGGGCACGGTGCTCAAGGCCACCCTCGACACCGCGCGAGCCTGGCGCAGTGCGGCCGCGATGCTTGCGCCGCCGTCGGCCTGGCCCGACCTGCTCGACCGCCTCGTCGCGGAACTCGCCAAAGCAGGCGCCGTGCGCTACGAGCGTGAGACGGATACGTTGTACGCCGTCTAGGCGCACCGGGCTTTCGAGATCTTTGAAAAAACAACGCCGCTTGCCAGTCACGGCAAGCGGCGTTTGAGGACGTGACGTGCCGGACGAACGTTGCGGTCGCTAACGCGGCGCCCGTCCTGTGGCGTCTTGATGCTGACGCCGCTTGGCACGCGCTTTCATCCTAGTCGCGACGCCCTAGTCCCCCAAGGGGACTTTCCCTGATACGCGCGCGAATTCCCTCCACGGAACCGAAGCTTTCTTCGAGTGCCCGCTCACCGGACGACGAACGATTCCCCCTATAATCGAACGATCGTTCGCGAAATTAACCCGCTGCGAATTGAGCGCCGACGCAATGATGTCGTTCGCCGAACGTCCTGCCCGAGGAGACTTCATGGCCCTTCCCAAGATTCTGCAAAACCTGGCGCTGCCTGTCGTGGCGTCGCCGATGTTCATCGTGAGCTACCCGGAACTGGTGCTCGCACAGTGCAAGGCCGGGATCGTCGGCTCGTTCCCCGCGCTGAACGCGCGTGAGCCGCAAATTCTTGAAGACTGGCTCTCTCGCATCACCGAGGAACTCGCCGCGTATCAGGCGGCGAATCCGGACGCCATCGTGGGTCCACTCGCCGTCAATCAGATCGTGCATCAGTCGAACCAGCGCCTCGAACACGACGTGCGGGTATGCGTGGAGCATCGCGTGCCGATCTTCATCACGAGCTTGCGCGCGCCGCCCAAGGAGGTGCTCGACGCAGTACACAGCTACGGCGGCATCGTACTGCACGACGTGATCAATCTGCGCCATGCGAACAAGGCGCTCGAAGCCGGTGTGGATGGGCTGATCCTCGTCGCCGCTGGGGCGGGCGGGCACGCGGGCATGCTCTCGCCGTTCGCTCTGGTGGGCGAGGTGCGCAAGATCTTCGACGGCCCGATCGTGCTCTCCGGCGCGATTGCCAACGGCGGCTCGGTCCTGGCTGCCCAGGCCATGGGCGCCGATCTCGCCTATATCGGCACGCGGTTCATCGCCTCGTCGGAAGCCAACGCCAGCGACACGTACAAGCAGGCGATCGTCGAGGCGAGTGCCAACGACATTATCTACACGAACCTGTTCACCGGTGTGTCCGGCAACTACATTCGACAGAGCATACTGAATGCCGGCCTCGATCCCGATGACTTGCCCACGGCCGACAAGAGCGCCATGAACTTCTCCAAGGCGAAGGCATGGAAGGACATATGGGGTGCGGGTCAAGGGGTGGGATTGATGGACGATATTCGTCCGACGGCCGAAATCATCGCGCGTCTGAAGCAGGAATACGAGGACACGCGCAAACGACTGGCCTGCTGAGAGCGCAGGCTCGCGCCAAGCGCCAAGCGCCTTATGGTCTCGGCGCGCCGCGGTCCGACGAGCCGGCTGAGCAACGCCTGAAGATCGACGATGCGCAGGCCGTCGACGCGGAATGGCTTGCCGCCGCTCACGGATTTCGCATCGAAGGCGAGCGCGCATATCTTCAGGGATACGAACAATCATTGCCGCCAGAGTCGATTCAGGGCGGACAGCAGCATCAGTGGATAACGGCCAACGGTCGCCAGTACCTCGGCGGTGAATCCGGCGATTACCACGTGACGCCCGGGCAACGCGCCGGCGCGTAACTCGCGCCGGCCTGCCGTCCGCTCGACCGGCGGTCAATACGTATATACGCCGCGCCCGGTCTTGCGTCCGAGATACCCGGCGGCGACCATTTCCTTGAGCAACGGGCACGGACGGTACTTCGAGTCCGCAAATGATTCGTAGTAGACGTTCATCACGGACAGGCAAACATCGAGACCGATCATGTCGGCGAGCGCCAACGGTCCGATCGGATGATTGCAGCCGAGCTTCATGCCTTCGTCGATCTCTTCGGGCGACGCCAGATGCTCGGCCAGCACGAAGAAGGCCTCGTTGATCATCGGCACCAGGATCCGGTTGACGACGAAGCCCGGCGCGTTCTTCACCGTGATCGGCGACTTGCCGAGTCGGCGCGCGAGGGCATCGACACGCGCATGCGTCTCGTCGCTCGTCTGCAAGCCGCGAATGATCTCCACGAGCGCCATCAGCGGCACCGGGTTGAAGAAGTGCATGCCGATGAATTGCGTCGGCTTGGCGACCACGGCGGCAAGCTGAGTGATCGAGATCGACGACGTGTTGGACGCGAGAATCGCACTGTCCTTCGTCGCGCCCTCGAGCTGTTTGAGGATCTTGACCTTCAGATCGAAGTTCTCTGTGGCCGCCTCGATCACGATGTCGGCGTCGGCCAGCGAGGCGTAGTCGGTTGAGGTCGTGATGTGCGCCAGTGCGGCTTGCTTGTCGGCGGCCGTGAGCTTGTCTTTTTTGATCAGGCGATCGAGGCTGCCGGCAATCGTCGCCACGCCTTTCTGTACGGCGGCATCGCTGATATCGACCATCGTCACCGGCAGCCCGGCCACCGCACAGGCCTGTGCAATGCCGTTGCCCATGGTGCCTGCGCCAATGATGCCTACGTGTTGAATCGTCATGTCGTCTCTACTCCGTTTGTGCTCGGGGGATGGCGGGAATACCGTCTTGCGCGGTGCACAAATCATAGCGCGGACCCGTGGATTCGGTGACACATGAAACCGCTCTGCGAAACGACGCTGACGCGGGCGTGTGATCTGCCGGGCGTGTCGGTGTCGGCATCCACATCCGCAAACAATGACATCGCGATCGACCTGACGAACGAAGGGGGCAGACGCGCCCAATCGGCGTCTGCCCCCTTCGATGATTCCTTCGGCACGCGCATAAAGTCCGCGTGCGCGGGGAATGTCAGAACTTCATGCGAACGCCGCCGCCGAAGGTATCGCCACCCGAGAGCGTGCTCACCTTGTCGTTCATGTACGCGGCGTAGACATCCGTGCGCTTCGAGAGTGGGTAGTCATAGCCGAGCGCCCACGTCTTGCGGTTGACGTTGCTCGCGCCAGAACTCTTCGTATAGGCATACGACGCGAGCACGCTGCCGTTGCCCAGCGGCACCGACACGCCGAGTTGGCCACCGTTCTCCGACACACCGCCGCCGGCGATGTTGTTGCGGATGTACTGATACTGACCGAACAACTTCACCACGTGCAGGTCGTACGTCGCCCCCAGTTGCACGGCCTGCTGGCTGCGAAAGCCCGTCATGCCGGCGAGGTCGTCCGGTTGCGAATCGAACTTCACCTGCTGGTAAGCGACGGTCGCCGCAAACGGACCGTTGAAGTACAACGCCGACGCGCTCCACTTGTTCTGCCCCGTCTCACCGGCCTTGTTGCCGAACGCATACGAGACGCTGCCCGACAGCCCCTTGAAGTTCGGCGTCGTGTACATCACCGCGTTGTTCCAGCCGGAGTCGCCCACGATGCCCTGACCGGCCACGCCGATGTACGTGTGGAACACCATCGGACTGAAGGTGTACGAATCGACGAACGGGTTGAACAGGATGGTCGAGACGAAGTACGACGTGGTGAGACGGCCGAGAGTGACCGTGCCGGCGGTGTCCGACGACAGACCGACGTATGCGTTGCGCGAGAACATCGAGTCGCCCTGGAAGCGGCCGTATTGACCGTTCTGCGGACGGAAGAAGTCTTCCAACACGAACACGGCCTTCAGGCCGCCACCGAGATCTTCATTGCCCTTCATGCCCCAGTACGACGTCGACATGCCGCCGCCGCCCTGCGTCCAGGCGCGATCGCTTCCCGGGTTCTTGACTGCGCCCATCCAGGCGTCGACCTGACCGTACAGCGTGACGTTCGATTGTGCGAACGCCGGCGCGCTCATGCATGCGCCCAACACGAGTGCCCCGCCAATGCCCTTGGCCATGCTCCGCTTCATTCACTTCTCCTTGGTTTATGTCTTTTGTGTGCCCGTTCCCGGTGTGCACGGGAGCGGCCGGCGCCCGCTGGCGAAGCGCCTCCCTGATAAACGGCCGTGATTCTCGCACAGGCTCGCCATGCGCAGATAGGCCGAAACGTCGAGAAAAAACGCACCACACGACGTGGCCGGGAAATGGTGGGGAGACAAAATTCAGCCGACCATCCGCGCCAAAGTTAGTCTCGGTATAACGAAATCGATATGTCCCTTACATCAGCAAGTTAGCGATTGCTCACATTCGCCGTGATGTCGGGAAATAATGGAGGCGTGGGACGCGTGATTGGCAGACGTTGCTGGGAATGGGCGAGCGTATCCGATGTTGCACATGTGCAACGCCTGGTTCGTCCGAGGACATCGGAGGGGAGGGGAAAAACGGGAAACGGGGACAGCAACGCCGGCGCGGAACCGCGCGCGGCAACAAGCGTCAGCGACCGCGACGGCCGCCACCGCCACCGCCACCGCCGCGCGACCCGCGTGGCTCGCCTTGCGGCGAGTATTGGCGCTCACGCGGCTCCGCCGGGGCCGCCCAGTTCGGATAGGCCGCCTGACCGCGACCGCGATCGGCGCTGAAGCGGCTGATGTCTTCCCGCAGCGATGCCTTGTTCAAATCCAGCATGTCGCGCCCGCGCCCGCCCCCTGCCCAGGCAGGATAGGCACACACAAGCAGCAACAGGAAACAGTAACGAAGTCGGGCACTCATTTGGGTTCAGCCATCGCACCCGGCCCTAAGGTGGGGCCGGTTGGCACGAGACGCGGACGGCACCGGTGGGTTGCCTGTGCGCCATACGCCTCAAGAATGACTGTACCGGGTCGGTCGAATGAGCGTCGACCGAAAAGATGTTAACGCGTGGCGCGGTCTGCAACCGTTTGTAACGGCAGCATCACGGTGGCGCCAGACGCATCGCCAGCCCCGTTCGGCGGGACTGGGCGCGCCGCCCAGCCGCCGATGGCGAGACGGTGTTCAACCTCGGCAACGGTAACGTACCGCTTACTTCTCGATCTGCTTTTCGACGGACAGCGAGATTTCTCGCAGGCGCTCGCCGCGCGACGTGATCAAGTCCTGTGCCGTGACGGTGAAGTTGACCGGATGCGCATACTTCCGGCTCGCGCTCTGCCATTCGGCGGGCAAACCGGCAGCGTTTGTCGTGGTCGTGCGCAGCGTGGTCACGCCCCGGGTGCAGCGCGAGACCTGCGTGGCGAATCCCTGCGCCTCGCGGCGCAGATCCGCCGGCGTGATCTTCTGGTAATCCCAGACACATTCGTAAGTCGGTGCGAGACCCTTTGCCCGGAATACCTTGCAGTCGCCGCCCGGTACCGAGTAGGTCGCCTGATAGCTTTCGCCGCGGTCGTTCTTGGCCGCAAGCGGGCCGGAGATGTTGTCAAAGCCGGTCTGCGCGCTCTTGGCCAGCATGAGGATACCCTCGCACTGGTCGGCGGCGATCGCCGACTGCGCCGCACAGAGGCAGGCAAGCAGGGTCCATCGTTGTAGAGAATTCATTGCCATCATTGGAATGTTCGACTGGGGCCCGGCGTCGTATCGCGCGATGACGATGCGGAAAGCCACATGCCTTGCGATTACGTCGTGAATGGTGACATTAGACCCCAAAGTCGGCGCGGACGAAACCGTGGGCATGAGGGAAATCCTGTGTCAATTCGGGCGCTTGCCTACCGAACGGTTCGCGCCTGGCGCCCCCTCATCCGAAAAGTCGATTCGCTTACCCGCGCGCGACCTATACTCAAGGGGCAGTCAAACTGCATGGGCGCGGCCGGGAACTGGAAACGGTTCAGTGCATGACGGCAATGCCTTCCGGTGCCAAGTCTACTTGGCCCATACCATGCCGCGCCGGTACACGCGGCTGGCGACGCCCCGATGGGGCATCAACCGGCGGCTCAGTCCGCCGGTTTTCATTGGGTCGTCGCGCGCCACCTATTCCCTGCCGCCGTCCGGCGCGGGATCGTCGGCGCCTCATGCCGACGGATTAGGCGAAAGTGCGGATTTCGCCCGTTGCAGTCGTCTGCAACTATCAAATCACTAGACCAATATTCGCCGGGCACGCAACTTCGGGAAGTCAACGGAGTGTTTGTGGATACCTGTACGTTATCGGCAATACTTGGCTTGCCGCGCGCACGCATGGTCGTGCGTTACGCGGGGTGAACCATGGGACACCCGACCCTTCCCGGCCGTCTTCGCCCCGGCACGCCAGACCCTGACATTGCGCTGGCGCATGACCCGTCGTGCCTGATGGAGTGCGTTCGCGGTCACGGCGGCACGCTGGCCCACGTGCTCGGCGCCCTCGGCACGTTCCGCTCCCGGCACGGTCATTGGCCCCGCCGCCTCTATCTCTATCCCGAGACCCTCGCCGCGCTGGTGCAGGATCTCACGCCACTGGGCTTCTACCGATGTCAGCAACGGCTCGACATCGTGGCGGACCTGGAGCGCGACCTGTTCTGTGCCGACGAAAGTGGCAACGTGTCGATCTACCGCATACAAGCCACGGTGGACCCGGTAGGCATTGACGCGGCCGCCGTCTGGCTGGGCCTGGCGCCACCGATGGCCGGCAACGCGCACGGCCCGGACGACACGCCACGTTCGTTGGCCACACCGAAACCACCCCGCTGACGACGACTTCCAAACCGCGGACAGCTGTCACGGCGCTATCGCATTGCGTGGCTAGTCTGGCCTGCCGCCAAGTACCGGCACCTTCATCTGACTGTTGAACCGCAACCGGACCCCGTCGCCTTGCGCGGGGCGATCTCACCTCCGCACCTTTTTCGTCGGAGAGATGTCATGAACCGAACCGCGATTGTTCTGGATGGTTTGATGCTGCTTTATCTCGCTGCGGCAACGGTCGTCGGCGTGCAATCGAGCGCCGCCGACGGGCATGCACTGCTCGCCAGCGTGCTTGGCGTGCTCCTCGCGCTTTGCGTGCTGGCGCTGATCGCCGCCCCGTTCTATGTCTCGCTGGTCGTGCTCGTGGCGCAATCCGAGCGGCATCTGCGGCTGGCGACGTGGCTGCATCGTGCGATGCTGGCGATCATGGTGGCGTTGACACTCGTCTCGCTGCTCGCGCGCGACACCATCGAAGTCTCCGCGCCCCTCTTCGCGCTGGTTGCGCTCGTGTGCATCGTCAATCTCGTGGCGCTCTCGCGACGGCGAAACCATTTCGAGGCCTTCCACCTCTTCGAGCATTGACGCCGCGCCTCGCCGCCCCGGCCCCCTGTCCTGCCACGGCGCGCCGTCTCACGCGACGACCGGCCGTCTCATCGCCTCAATCGCTCCGCTTGAGGCCGCCGCTGAGGGCTTGCGTCGCGTCGGCTTCGAACGCCGCCACGTCACGCACCTTCAGGCGTAACCGCAGCGTGACGGCGTCATCGTAGCCAGCGTCGAGCACCTCGGCGCCATGACGCTCCGCCAACCGGCGCAGCGTCGCTTCGTGGGCAAAGGTGCAGCGGTAGCGCGGCTCGGTCGTCGGCTCGACCGCCGTGAGCGTGGCGAGCTTGAGCGCTTCGCTCACCGCCTGCCCGTAGGCACGGGTCAGGCCGCCCGCGCCCAGTTTGATACCGCCGTAATAGCGCACGACGACCGCCAGCACATTCGTCAGGCCCTTGTGCATGAGCACGTTGTACATGGGCTTGGCCGCCGTGCCGCCCGGCTCGCCATCGTCGTCGAAACCCGACGCGCCCTCGCACAACAACACCCAGCAATAATGCGTGGCGTTGGGATAACGCACGCGCAGCGCGCCGAGTTCGCGCATGGCCGCCTCGCGCGACGTTACCGGCATGACGATGCCAATGAACCGGCTCTTTTTGATGTCCAGCTCGGTCTCGACCGGCGCTGCCAATGCATACATACGGCTATGGTCCCCGGGCGCCTTACAGGCGCACCTCGCCGCGCGCGAGTTCGATGACGTTGCCGCCCACCAGGATCCGACGATCCGCCGTGACTTCGAGCGTCAACCGGCACGGTCGCTCGATGGCGTCGCCCTGCGACACGCGCGCGCGCACCGGCAGCGGATACCCTTGTCCGATCAGCCAGCCGCCAAGGTTGGCGCAAGCGGATCCCGTGCCCGGGTCCTCGCTCACACCGCCGCCCTGCGTCGTGAAGAAGTAGCGGGCCGTGACCTGCAACTCGCCGCCCGTCTCCTCGTCGATGGAAAACACGTAACCCGTTTTACGCTCCAGACTCGAGAGCGGCCAGCGCTCCAGACGCGCGCTGTCGGGTTGCGCCCGCGCGACCGCGTCGGCGTCGCGCAGCGGAATCAGTAGTTGATCGGCCCCGGTGTCGACCCATTGGGGCGACTGTGCGAGATCGTCGCGCCCCAGCCGCACCAGCGCCGCTATGTCGGCATCGGCCTCGCTCGCAGGCTTGATCTTCGGCTCGCCCGACGACGGGGCCGTGAGCGTCCAGTGATCGCCGCTCGCCTGAACCGGCACCAGGCCGGCGGCAAATTGCAGCGTCACGCGGTCACCCAGGGCGCGCATGGCACGCAGCACGTGCGCCGTCCCCAGCGTGGGATGCCCGGCAAAACGCATCTCGTAACCGGGCGTGAAAATTCGCACGTGCGCATCGGCCGTCTCGGAGGGCAGAATGAACGTCGTCTCGGACAGATTGAACTGTCGCGCCAACGCGCCCATCTCGTCGTCGCTCAGCCCGCGCGCGTCTTCGAAAACGCACAGCGGATTGCCTCCGAAGGTCGTCTCGGCGAAAACGTTGACGATACGAAATGCATAGGTGCGGCTCATGACGAATCTCCAGTGGGGGCGGGTCGGACGACTGCACGGCCCTCAAGCCATGCGCGCACAAGTGTCCGATAACAGCCTGCCGTGCCTGCTCGCGCATTGGCCGGCCAGCTTTGGGAAAGAAGGTCCGTAGTCTCGCACATCGCGCACCGGCACGCGCGCCAACGCCCGCGCTTTCGGTCGTATGAACCCCACGCATTAAGAATCGTCCACCTCGCGCCCGGAAGATCGGCGATTGTCATCGGCCTCAATTGTCACCTATAACGCGACAATTATTCCACAATCAAGCGGATTGTGGTTTCTCGCCAGGACTCTAAAATGACATTCATCGAGGCCAACCCAGCCTCTCAATGAAACGACGAAGACACAGGAGCCCATCATGCTGGACATCAGAAAAGCTGCAGACCGAGGCGTTGCCAACCATGGCTGGCTCAACTCGCGCCACACGTTCTCGTTCGCGAATTTTTACGATCCCAAGCAAGTCGGCTTTTCCGACCTGCTGGTGATCAACGACGACCGCGTGGCGCCGGCGCAAGGCTTCGGCAAGCATCCGCACCGTGACATGGAGATCTTTTCGTACGTGCTCGAGGGCGCGCTCGAACACAAGGACACCATGGGCACGGGGTCGGTGATCGAGCCGGGCGACGTGCAGTTGATGAGCGCGGGACGCGGCGTGGCACACAGCGAGTTCAACCACTCGCCCACCTCGCCGGTGCACTTCCTGCAGATCTGGATCGTGCCGAATCAGGCAGGCATTGCGCCCGAGTATCAGCAACAGCGCTTCACGCCGGAAGAAAAGCGCGGCCGACTGCGCCTGATCATCTCGCCGGATGGCAGCGACAACTCGCTGCACATCCATCAGGATGCGCGTGTGTACGCCGGTCTGTTCGACGGCGACGAGTCAGCCACGCTCACGCTTGCGCCGAACCGCTACGCCTATGTGCATGTTGCACGCGGTGGCGTGAGCTTGAACGGCGTGGCGCTGGCGGAAGGCGATGGAGTGCGCGTGCGCAACGAAACCGCCCTCACGCTCTCGCATGGCAACGACGCGGAAGTGCTCGTGTTCGACCTGCGCCCGGTGGAAACGCCTGACTTCTAACGCGCGGCAGCGCAGACGCACCGTACGGCGGCTTTCTCGCCTTGCGGTGCGTCACGCGTTCAAGATGGGCAACGATGCCCGCAACGTTTGATCAGGATCAGCCCCCTTCTTCGGCGTGCCACTATTGTGAAGAGATTGCAAATCCGATCTTGGGGAACGCGCCGTGTCGATTCTCGCCAGTACCGCCAGTCAGGACACGACCACTCGCCCAACAACGGCGCAGATGTGTGGACGAGTGTGCGCGGTGCGTGGCGCGGTCGTTGACGTTGCGTTCGAGACGAGCGACCTCCCCGCGGTCGATAGTGCGCTATGGATCACCCTGCGAGGCGGCTCGCCGATCCTCGCGGAAGTCCAGTCACACACCGGCGAGCGCACGATACGCGCGCTTGCGTTGCACGCGAGCGCAGGTCTCGCGCGTGGCGCGGCGGTGCGTGCCACCGGAAAGCCCATCGACGTGCCCGTAGGAGACGCCGTGCTGGGCAGGTTGCTCGACGTCGCCGGCACGACGCGCGACGGCGGTGAGCCTTTGTCCGAAGCCATCGAGCGCCGACCCATCCATCGCGCGCCGCCGCCCCTGTCATCACAGCGCGGCACGACGCGCCTGTTCGAGACGGGAATCAAGATCGTCGATTTGCTGGCCCCGCTCGCGCATGGCGGCAAGGCGGCCATGTTCGGGGGCGCCGGCGTCGGCAAGACCGTGCTCGTGATGGAACTGATTCACGTGATGGCCGCGCAGTATGGCGGAATGTCCGTGTTCGCCGGCGTCGGAGAGCGCTCGCGCGAAGGGCACGAAATGCTGGCGGACATGCGCGGCTCCGGCGTGTTGCCGCGCGCGGTCCTCGTCTATGGGCAGATGAACGAGCCGCCCGGTGCCCGCTGGCGTGTGCCGCTCACCGCGGTCACGATCGCCGAGTATTTTCGTGACGATCGCGGCCAGAACGTACTGCTGCTGATGGACAACATCTTTCGCTTCGTGCAGGCGGGCGCCGAGGTCTCGGGGCTGCTCGGACGCATGCCTTCGAGAGTCGGCTATCAGCCGACCCTCGCGAGCGAAGTTGCGGCCTTACAGGAGCGGATTGTGTCGGTGGGCAATGCGGCAGTCACGGCGATTGAAGCGGTCTACGTCCCCGCCGACGACTTCACCGACCCTGCCGTGACGACGCTCGCATCGCACGTCGACAGCATGATCGTCTTGTCGCGCTCGCTCGCCGCCGAGGGCATGTACCCCGCGATCGATCCGATCGCGTCGTCGTCGATCCTGCTCGATCCGCTCGTCGTGGGTGAGACGCACGCGGCGGTCGCCAACGAGGTTCGGCGTGTGATCGAACATCAGCGCGAACTGCAGGACGTCGTGGCGTTGCTCGGCATCGAGGAACTCGGCATCGACGATCGTCGTGCCGTGCAACGCGCGCGCCGATTGCAACGATTTCTTACGCAGCCGTTCACGGTCACCGAAGCCTTCTCGGGCCAGCCCGGCCGATCGGTCGCGCTCGCGGACACGATCGCCGGCAGCAAGGCGATTCTGGCGGGCGAGTGTGACGACTGGCAGGAGAGTTCCTTATATATGGTCGGAACGCTGGACGAGGCACGCGCGAAGGAAGCGCGCAGCAAAACGGCGACGGCCGGCGCTACGTGAGAGGAGGCCTCGCCATGACAGCGCGTTGCTTCACGCTGACAATCACCACGCCATCCCAAATCGTCGTCGACCGACTGGCGGTCTCGTCCATACGTGCCGAGGACGACAGTGGGGCCTTTGGCGTCCACGCCGGACACGCGGATCTTGTCACGCTGTTGAGTGCCTCCGTCGTGCGCTGGCGTGGGGAAGATGGCAGCGAGCATTACTGCGCGATCGACGGCGGTGTGCTGGTCGTGTCGGGCGGCACCGACGTTTCGCTTGCGTGCCGTGAAGCCATTTCGGGGACTTCGCTCGATCAGCTCGAAGCGGAAGTGCGCCGCGCGCGCGCCGCGCAACTCGACGCGATGCGGCGCGCGCGCGTCGAGCAGACACGGCTGCATGCGCAGGCAGTACGTCAGATGCTGCGCTATCTCCGGCCTCCGCCCAAGCAGGGAGCCGCGCAATGACATCCTGGCCACCTACGGGAGACACCGAGGGGAAAGACGGCGATCGCGTCGCGCAAGCGGCGAAGCGCGCTGCGAGCCACGAGCAGATCGCGCGCGCAAACCCGGAGCCGTCGCTTGGCGTGCGGCTCGGACAGATTGGGATTCTCGGCTGGACGATCGTTCTACCGATACTGCTCTGCCTTGCGCTCGGGCATTGGCTGGACCGCATTGCCGGCACGCGGGTACTTTTTGCGGCACCTCTGGTGATGATCGGCGCGGCCATCGGCCTATGGTCCGCATGGCGCTGGATGCATCGGCAGCAGAGGAGAGATCATGATTGACCTGAACCTATGGCCGTGGGGCAACACCATCATGCTCGCGACCGCCGGGGTCGCGTTGGGGCGGCTGGCTGGCGCGCTGCATTTCACGTCGCTGCACTGGGCCGTGGAGGGCTTCGCACGAGGCCGCGTGACGCATGCGCTGGGGATACAGTTGGCGCGCCTCGCACTCACCGGCGCGGTGTTCGTAGGGCTGTCGAGAATGGGAGCGCTCGCCCTGTTAGGCGGGACCGGCGGCTTTCTCTGGGCGCGTGGCGTCGCGCTGCGAAGCCGGGGGGTGGCACCGTGATTCACGCGCCATTCATCGCGGAGCCGCTGCTACGAGCGGGACCTCTGATCGTCACGGCGCCCGTGGTGGTGACGTGGGCGATCATGGCCGCGATGGCGGGCGCCTCGCTGCTGCTGACCCGCAAGCTGTCCGTCATGCCGTCGCGCGTGCAAACCGCGCTCGAACTGCTGGTCGGCACGCTCGACACTGAGATTCGCGCGACGATGCAGACCGACCCCGCGCCGTACCGTTCGCTCATCGGCACCTTGTTCCTGTTCGTCTTGATCGCAAACTGGTCGTCGCTCATTCCGGGGGTTGAACCGCCGACCGCGCATCTGGAAACCGACGCCGCGCTCGCGCTGCTCGTGCTTGCCGCGACGCTCGTGTCCGGCGTGCGCACGCGTGGCATTCGCGGCTACCTTGCCACCTTCGCCGAACCGGCGTGGGTGATGATTCCGTTGAACGTCGTCGAGCAAGTCACCCGAACGTTCTCGCTCGTGGTTCGCCTGTTTGGCAACGTGATGAGCGGCGTTTTCGTGGTCGGCATCGTGCTGTCGCTCGCCGGGCTGCTCGTGCCCATTCCGCTCATGGCGCTCGACCTGCTGACCGGCGCGGTTCAGGCATACATTTTCGCGGTGCTCGCGATGGTCTTCATCGGCGCGGCCGTCGGCAAGTCAGGCGTTTCCGTTCACGACAAGCCTAAAGGACAGACATGAGCCTCATTGAAATCTTCAGCATCGTCGCGGCGGCACTGGCCGTGTCGTTCGGCGCGATCGGTCCTGCGCTTGCCGAGGGCCGTGCGGTCGCAGCCGCAATGGATGCCATCGCCCGCCAGCCTGATGCGGCGGGCACGTTATCGCGCACACTGTTCGTCGGGCTTGCCATGATCGAGACCATGGCGATTTATTGCCTTGTCGTCGCCTTGCTGCTGTTGTTTGCGAACCCATTCGTGAAATAGAGCGCGCGATGAAACTCGACTGGTCGACGCTGGCACTGCAAACGATCAACGCGCTCATTCTGGTGTGGCTGCTCGCGCGCTTTTTGTTCCGTCCGGTCGCGAAGATCATGGCCGAGCGTCAGGCCAGTGCCAATGCATTGATGAGCGACGCGAAGGCCGCAAAGCTCGCGGCGCAGGCCGAGCGCGATGCAGCGCAGGCCGAACGCGAGCAACTTGCCGCACAGCGAGCACAGACGCTCGCGCACGTCGAGAGCGAAGCGCAAGCGCAGCGCGCGGCGCTGCTCGCCGCGGCGCAGGAAGACGCGTCTCGGCTTCGCGCCCAGGCTGCGGCGGAAATCGCGCGCGAGCGGGCGTCGCAGGCCGACGCGGCGGCGGCGGAAAAGCTGCAGCTCGCCGTCGACATTGCCGCGAAGTTGCTTGATCAACTGCCCGATGGCATGCGCGTGACGGCGTTCATCGCCGGACTGGCGAATGGCGTTCACCTGCTGTCGCCGGCCGCGCGCGCAGAAATGGCCGAGGACGCGTCACTGCGGCTCACAGCGCCGCGCGCATTGACGATGGATGAACGTGCGGCGTGCGCCGCAGCGCTCGCCACCGCGCTCGGGCGCCGCGTCGAATTCACTACCGAGGTTGATCGAGCGCTGATCGCAGGACTTGAGTTGTCGGGCACGCACGGCGTAGTCCGCAATAGTTGGCGAGATCGGTTGGCACAGATTCATGACGGGTTGCTTCGCGATGACGGCCGCCAACGCTGATGTCAACGACGACCCGGCGGCCGACGGGTGGCTCGCCCGCCAGCGTGCCGCGCTCGCGCGCCTCACTCCCGAACCGAGTGCCGCCAGCATCGGGCGCATCGAGCTGATCGCCGACGGCATTGCGTTTCTCTCGGGCCTGCCCGACGCGGCGCTTGACGAGGTTGTCGAGATCGAGTGCGGCGCACGCGGATTCATTCATTCACTCGACGACACCACCGCCAGCATTGTGCTACTCGACGGCGACACGCCAGTGCGGGCCGGGATGCATGTCGTTCGTACCGGACGCGTGCTTCACGTACCCGTTGGCGATGCGCTGCTCGGACGCGTCGTCGATCCGCTTGGCAGACCGCTGGACGCAGGCGATCCGCCCAAATGCGAAGCGCGCCTGCCCGTGGAACGCCCGGCGCCCGCAATCATCGAGCGCGACGTCGTGCATGAGCCGCTCGAGACAGGTGTACTGGTCGTCGATGCGCTCTTTGCCATCGGACGCGGCCAACGTGAGCTGATCATCGGAGACCGCGCAACTGGCAAGACCTCCCTTGCCATCGATGCAGTCGTCAATCAGAAGCATAGCGACGTAATTTGCGTGTATGTCGCGGTCGGGCAACGCTCCACGGCGGTGCAGCGCGCCATCGATGCCGTGCGCGAGCACGGCGCGCCCGAGCGCTGTATTTTCGTCGTGGCATCTGCGGCAACGCCGCCCGGGCTGCAATGGATCGCGCCGTTTGCGGGCTTTTCGATTGCCGAGTTCTTTCGCGATCGCGGCCAGGACGCGTTGATCGTGATCGACGATTTGACAAAGCACGCGGCAACGCATCGCGAGCTTGCGTTGCTCACGCGCGAGCCGCCCGGGCGCGAGGCGTATCCCGGCGATATTTTCTACCTGCACGCGCGCCTGCTCGAACGCGCGGCCAGGTTGTCGGCAGCGCTCGGCGGCGGCTCGCTGACCGCGCTGCCGATCGCCGAGACGCACGCTGGCAATCTGTCGGCGTATATCCCGACGAACCTGATTTCGATCACGGATGGACAAATCGTGCTTGACGCTGCGCTTTTTGCCGCGAATCAACGGCCCGCAGTGGATGTCGGATTGAGCGTGAGCCGCGTCGGTGGCAAGGCGCAGCGCGCGGCACTGCGCGATGTCGCGGGCCGTTTGCGGCTCGACTACGCGCAGTTTCTCGAACTCGAAATGTTTAGCCATTTCGGCGGTCTTGCTGACGCGCGCGTCAACGCGAAAATCGAGCGGGGCAGGCGGATCCGTGCGCTGATCACACAACCGCGCTTCAGCGCATTGCGCGTGACCGACCAGATTGCGTTGCTCGCGGCCCTGGATGAGGGTGTCTTCGACGGCATCTCGCGCGACGTCACCGCCTGGGTTCGCGACAAACTGAAGCGCGCGGACGAGGCGGCTCGCGATGCGGCCGCTGAGGCGTGGCCGTTGTCCGCGCTCGACGACGCACAGCGCAAGCATCAGGTCGAGCGGATCCGCACGCTTGTCGAACGGGCCGTGCATGAGCACGTCAATGGGAGTACCGGGCGGTGATATCGCGATGACCAGCAAGCTCAGTGAAATTGAGCGCCGCGCCGCGTCAGCGACGCAACTCGAAGCGGTGATTGGTGCGATGCGTGGCATTGCGGCAGCGCGCGAGCGTGAGGCGCAGGCTCGGCTTGCCGGTATTCGCTCGAGCGCAGCCATCGTCGGCGATGCCATCGGCAGGGTGCTGGCGGCCGTGCCTTCAGACGACGCGACCGATCCCGGAACGGCGGAAACCGGCACCCGCATTCTGATCGTCGTGTGCACAGAGCAGGGTTTCGTTGGCGGCTTCAATGAGCATCTGCTCGCGAAGGTCGAGTGCCTGAAGGGGAACGCGCCAGCCGACCTCTTCGTGGTCGGTACGCGAGGCGCGATGCTGGCTCGAGAGCGTGCATTGCCGTACGCGCTGTCTGTGCCGATGGCGTCGCATGCGGACGACGCGATGCGGGTGGCCGGACAGATCGCCGATGCGGTGTTTTCGCGTTTTCGCCATCATGCATCGTCGGCGCTTTGGCTCGTCCATGCGACGCCCGGCCCTGCCCTCGACGAACGCATCGTGACTCGCCAGCTCGTGCCGTTCGAGTTCGCGCGATTCCGACTGTCATCGCACAGGCAGGCGCCGCTCGTCAATCTTCCACTCGACGTATTGCTGACTGGGCTCACCGAACGCTATGTGTACCTCGAGCTATGCGAAGGCCTGATGCAATCGTTCGCGTCGGAAAATGCAGCGCGCCTGGCGGCGATGCTCTCGGCGAGTCATCACGTGAGGGACCAGCTTTCGACGCTCACGCGCGAGTCTCGTATCGTCCGGCAAGACGCGATTACCACTGAAATCGCCGAGTTGTCGGCGGCCAGGGCCTATGCGCAACCCTCGCCCCCCATGCAGCGTCGGTAGCGCGGGATGGGGACACGCTGGATTCCGTGCCAATCCAGCAACTCGGTGATCTCGGCAAGCATTCCATTCGTGAACACCAGGAGCGCCCAACCGCGCGTCGGTGCCCGGCTCACCGGTTCACGCGTCCCCGTCCTCGATGGACAGCGGCAGCGCGTGCGCGTCGTCGCGCCAGGCGCCATCGCCGAGCGAGCGTTCCACCACGCTCAGACAGCACGCATCGAACGCCTTTTCAATAACATCACGATCCATGCCGCGTCCGATGAACACCACTTCGTTGATGCGGTCACCCCAGGGCGCCTCCCAATTCGTCTCGATGGCGGCGCGCTGCGGATCGCCCTCGGGCGGCCATACGGCCTGATCCACGGCCGCCCACCACTGCCCCATCGGCTCCAGCGTCGCCGTATTGCCCGCGCGCGAGTACGCGAGCGCCCACGCCGGGTGACTTGCGGCCCAGACATAGCCCTTCGCACGGATCAGACCGTCGAATGGCTGCGACATGAACGATGCAAAGCGCGCCGGATGCAACGGCGCACGACGACGCAGCACAAAGCTCGTCACCCCGTAGGTGTCGGCCTCTGACACAGGCTCGCCTTCGAGCGCCTGCGCCCAGCCGGCCATTCGCTCTGCCCGCTCGGGATCGAAAAGTCCCGTGCCCAGTACGTCGGCGAGCGGTACCTGTCCGTGCTCGCCCAGCACGATGCGGGCCGACGGATTGAGACCGGCGATCAGCGCCTTGACGGCGTCGAGCCGCGCCGCGTCCACGCGATCCCCCTTGCTCACGACCACCACATCCGCAAACTCGATCTGCTCGGTCAGCAGTTCGGCCAGACGTCGCTCATCCTCCTCACCGGCCACCTCGCCGCGCTGCGAGAGCGTGTCGACACTGTGGAAGTCTTCCAGCACATGGAGGGCGTCGACGACCGTTACCATCGTGTCGAGACGAGCGATGTCGGCGAGCGATTTGCCCGCCTCATCGCGAAATTCAAACGTCGCGGCCACCGGCATCGGCTCGGCAATACCCGTCGACTCGATGAGCAGGTAATCGAAGCGCCCCTCCTGCGCCAGATCGCGCACCGCGATCAGCAAATCCTCGCGCAACGTACAACAGATGCAGCCGTTGCTCATCTCGACGAGACGCTCCTGCGTGCGCGAGAGCGCCGCGCCCGCCTTGGCCGCACCGCGCTCCACGAACGACGCATCGATGTTCACCTCGCTCATGTCGTTGACGAGCACCGCCACACGCAGCCCGTCGCGATTGCGCAGCACATGGTTGAGTAGCGTGGTCTTGCCGGCGCCGAGAAAGCCGGACAGCACGGTGACGGGCAGGCGACGGTCGGCGTCGCCGAATGCCTCGGAAGGAATCGTCATGGCAGCAAAGTCCTGTGATCTTGTGAGGCCGGCACGGCGTGCGGACGTCCCATGGCGCGCGTCACGCCCGCCCGTCCCCGACGCCGCGCGGTACGCGGCCGGATTAATGCAACCAAGTTGCAACATGACGCGATGATACTAAGGGCAATGTCATTTTGCAACTCAGTTGCAAAATGACAAGCATGCGTCGATGCAATCTGCGCGACACATTGGCGCGCGAGACGCGCCCCCTGGGAACCCGCAGATGGCTGCGTCGGTCTGCAAGGTCTGCGATACTGCGCGAGCGGCGTTGAGCGCGCCTGCGCGCTGGACAACGCGAGCGCGTCGCCAACGCGGGGCGAGCGCGTTCTGCCCTACCGCTCGCCTGCGAACACCGCCACCCTAATGTCTTCGCGGCGTATTCAAATCATTACCCAACTCGTTAGCCCACTCGATATGCGCATTTCCAAGAACGCTTCCCATGCTCCTCGTGCCACTGGCTTCCTGCGTCGCGCGACGCACGGACTCACACTGGCGGCCGTGGTCGGCCTGACCGGGCTCGCGCAGGGAGCGTGGGCCCATGCGCACGTCGTCTCGAGCGATCCGGCCGCGCAGGCGAGTGTCGCGGCGCCGAAGGCCGTGCGCGTAACGTTCGACTCGACGCTCGAAGGCGCGCTCTCGAAGCTTGGCGTCGTCGACGCCCAGGGCAAGCCGGTCACGCAGGCCAAGGCCGAACTCGACGCCTCGCGCAAAACGCTCACGTTGTCGCTTCCCGCGCTTGCCGCCGGTCGCTATCAAGCGAATTGGGTCGCCGTCGCGAGTGACGGCCATCGCACGCAAGGCAACATCAAGTTCTCCGTGAAGTGATGTCGGCCGATCTGGCCGCCGGCACTTGGCAGCCCGCCACCGCGGGGCTGCTTGACCTCGCGCTGGCACTGGCCCTCGGCGTGCTGCTGCTGCGCAGTCCGCACGCAGTGCGGCGCGGTCTCACCCTGCGCGTGCTGCCGGCCTTTGCGGCGGGCCTCG
>NZ_AKXS01000095.1:0-22628 GCF_000282835.1 Pandoraea sp. B-6
CCGGTCCGGCCCCCGGTCCCGGCGGGCGAGGCCCTGCGCCGGGATAGTGGCCCCCGGGCGGACGCGGTCCGGCACCTGGATAGTAGTGCCCCGGCGGCCGCGGTCGCGGGGGCGGGCGTTGCCAGTAGCGCTGATCGTGATACCACGGCCGGCCACGATAATAGTTGCCCCAGTACGCGCCGATCGAGAACGTCACGATGGGCAGCCCGATCATCGGGCCGTAGTTGAGCACGGGCACCGGGCTGCCCTGATACGGATAGCTGAGCAGCGCCGCGTAGATCCAGCCGCGCGCGCCGGGCAGGCCGATGTCGCACCACGAGTAATCGGATAGACAGCCGTAGACCGTCACGGGCATGCCCGCGCCGGTCTGGGCGACAACCGGGAAATCGACGGCCGGACCGGCGCGCACGTTGGCCGGCGCGTTGATCACCGCCTGCCCGGACTGCGCCGACGCCGCCTCCGGCAGCGCGACCAGCATCATGGCGCCCGCGAGCACGAGCGGCAAAGTCCATGTCTTCATGTCCGTCTCCTTGTCGTGACGGCGGTGCGTCCGGCACCCGTGACGCGCGGGCGGAACAGCGCCTTCGAAACGTGTCGATCAGTACAGCACGACCGAGCGGATCGACTCGCCGCGCTTCATCAGATCGAAGCCTTCGTTGATCTGGTCCAGACGCAGCGTGTGCGTGATCAGGTCGTCGATGTTGATCTTACCCTCCATATACCAGTCGACGATTTTCGGCACGTCGGTGCGACCGCGCGCCCCGCCGAACGCCGACCCCTTCCACTCGCGGCCCGTCACCAGCTGGAACGGACGCGTGCTGATCTCCTGACCCGCGGCGGCCACGCCAATGATGAACGACTGGCCCCACCCCTTGTGGCAGCATTCGAGCGCCTGACGCATGGTCGTCACGTTGCCGATGCACTCGAACGAGTAATCGGCGCCGCCGTCGGTCAATTGCACGATCGTGTCGACGACGTTTTCGACCTCATTCGGATTGATGAAGTGCGTCATGCCGAACTTCTTGGCGAGCGCCACGCGCCCCGGGTTGATATCGACGCCAATGATCTTGTCGGCGCCGACCATCTTCGCGCCCTGGATCACGTTCAGGCCAATGCCGCCGAGGCCGAACACCACGACGTTCGCCCCTGCCTCGACCTTCGCCGAATAGACCACGGCGCCCACGCCGGTCGTCACGCCGCAACCGATGTAGCAGACCTTGTCGAACGGCGCGTCCGAGCGCACCTTCGCGACGGCGATTTCCGGCACGACGATGTAGTTAGAGAACGTGGACGTGCCCATGTAATGGAAGATGGGCTTGCCGTCGAGCGAGAAGCGCGACGTGGCATCCGGCATCAGACCGCGGCCTTGCGTGCTGCGGATCGCCTGGCACAGATTGGTCTTGCGCGACAGGCAGAACTTGCACTGACGGCATTCGGGCGTGTACAGCGGAATGACGTGATCGTCTTTCTTCAGGGTGGTGACGCCCGGACCAACGTCGACGACGACGCCCGCGCCCTCGTGCCCGAGAATGGCGGGGAAGATACCTTCCGGATCGGCGCCGGAGAGTGTGTAGTAGTCCGTATGGCAGATGCCGGTGGCCTTGATCTCGATCAACACCTCGCCGGCGCGCGGCCCTTCCAGATCGACTTCCTCGATGGTCAGGGGTTTGCCGGCTTCCCAGGCAATGGCGGCTTTGGTCTTCATGGCGATAATCCTCGTTGCAACGTCGTTCGGGGGAGTCCCTTCGCGACGTAACATACCGCGTTCTCAAGACGCGCGCGAGTCTTGACACGCCATGTCGGCGCAAATAGCGGGGCCGGGGGCAACAATCGCGGCTCGGCGGCGAGCGTCAGCGTCGCGCGCCGCTGCCCAGCGGTGCCACGATGTGATAAAAGCCGCCCATGTCGACCGGCCGAGCGAACCAGAATCCCTGCGCTTCGTCGCACCCCAGCTCTGTGAGCCGCTGGGCCTGCGCCTGCGTCTCCACGCCCTCGGCCGTCACGCGCAGGCCGAGCGAGTGGGCCATCGCAACAATCGCGCTCACGATGGCATGGCTGTGGGCATGCGTGAGCATGTCGCGCACGAAAGTCTGGTCGATCTTGAGGCGATTGACGGGGAAACGGGTCAGATAGGCGAGGCTGGCATACCCCGTGCCGAAGTCGTCGACGGCGATCTCGACACCCATGTCGTGCAGTGAGCGCAGACAACCGACCGCGGCGCTCGAGTCCCCGAGCAGCACGGTTTCCGTGATCTCGATCTCCAGGTGGCGAGGTTCCAGCGCATGCGCGCTCAGGGCACGCTCGACCATGCCCACGACGTCCTGCCGTGCAAACTGCTGCGCCGACACGTTGACGGAGATGCGCGGCAGATGGCCGCACCGCCGCAGTAGACGGCTCGCCTCGCGGCAGGCCGTTTGCATCACCCATTCGCCCAGCGGCAGGATCAGTCCCGAGGTTTCCGCGATCGGGATGAATTCTGCCGGCCCGATGACCCCCAGCGCCGGGTGACGCCAGCGCAGAAGCGTTTCTGCGTGGCGGATCTCGCCGTCGGACAGACTGACTTGCGGCTGGTACATGAGATGCAGTTGCGTGTGCGCCTGCTCATGCACCGCGACGCGCAACAGACTCTCGAGTTCGTTGCGCCGCCGCGTCTGCGCGTCCATCTCGCTGCTGAAGACGCGCAGTCCGCCACCGGCGGCGCTGGCGATACCCAGCGCAATGTGGGCTCGGCGCAGCAGCGTGTCGGGGGTATGGCCGTGTTCGGGATAGCTGACCAAGCCGATGCTCGCGTCGAGCGCGACGGCATTCTGGTCGACGTCGGCCCATTGGGCGAGCCGTGCCTGAATTCGAGCGGCGAACAGACGCGCGCCGTCGCCCGTTTCGTTGGTGACGATGACGAAACGGCTGCCGCCGAGGCACGCGAGGGCGTCTTCGGGGCCGCTGGCTTCGCGCAGGCGTTCGGCGGCGATGCGCAGCGCCAGCTCTGCGGTCGGTGGACCGAAGGTGCTGCGCAATTGGCGCAGGTGATCGAGTTCGACCAGCAAAACCGTCAGCCCGACCTGCTGGCGCGCGCACCGATGAATCGCCAGTTCGAGCCGTTCGTTGAGCAGCGTCTGGTTGGGCAACTGGGTGACCGGGTCGTGATGCGTGACGTACCAGAGCCGGGACGCCACCTGCACCTGTTGCGAGAGGTCGAGCACGATGCCCACCCAGCGTCGTTCGCCGGGGGCATGTTCGACGCAGGAAAGCGCCAGCCGTACGGGCAGCCAGCTGCGCACATGTGTGAGCAGATGCCATTCGTCGTCGTACGGTACCGCTTCGGTGGCCGACAGACTGGCCAGCGCTGGCAGGCGACGACGCGTCAGCTCGGACGGATCGAGCAACGACAGGAAGCTGCGCTTGCCCAGCAGGTCATCGGGGCGATGGCCCGTCAGCCGCGTGAACGCGCCGTTCATTCGCTCGAGCATGCCGTCGTCCGTGCAAACGAACATGGCATAGGGCGCACTGTCGAGCGCGGCGCGGCTCAACTCGGCTTGTACGTCGGGCACCCGACGAGGCACGGGATCGTTCATGCCCGGTCCCCCCGAAAGCCGGCCAAGCCGGACTTCAGGAACGTCATGCAATACCTCCCTGGCGTCGCGATTTTTATCTCGAAAATCGAGAGATCGGATCGCCAAATTTCTTTTGTTTTTCAAATGGTTGTGCGTACCATTCTGCCATGAGGAGCGCGCGCGCGGGCAAGGGAAAACGCGGGGGCGATGGGGGTTCCGAAAATGCGTGGGCACGCGCATGCTGTGGGCTGCGATCCGCCGCAGGCGCGCCTTGAATCGCGGCGGCCAGCGACGGCAAAACACCGCCCACGGCGGGGGCGACCGGGGGTATTTCTATGGCCCGAGCGCGATCCCTTCGGTATGATGCGGCCTGATTCACGCGGGTTTGCGCAGCACGCCGGTCAAGCCTCGCGTGACGTGCCCGCCACCACCGACATTCGGCAAAAGGAAGAGAGCGTTGCATAACGCGTGGACATCAACGAGCGGTATGACCCGGGGCCTCTGGCGAGAACGTCAGATGCCGCTTCGTCTGCGCGCGCCCCTGGCGTGTTTTCTGTGGCTCGTGTGCTGGGCCACGTTCGGCAGCGCATTTGCACAGACGCCGGAGCCCGCCGCTGCACCCAACGTGCGGGACGCCAACGTGCGACAGGTGGTGCTCGGCATCATCAGTTTCACCCGCTGGCCGACGGACCCCGCCAAGGTGCGACTGTGTGTGGTTGGCAATACCGACTACGCGCGCGATCTGCTCGCCGGGTCGTTGCCCACCCTGGGCTTGCCGGTCGAGGCGAAGCGTGTTGCGGTGACGGAGCCTGCCATTGGTTCGTTGTGCGACGCGTTGTATCTGGGTGCCGTGAGTGACACCGAGCGTCGGCAATTGCTGGCGAACCTCGCCGGTCACCCCATCCTGACGATCAGCGAGCGGAACGACTCGTGCACGCTCGGGGTCATGTTCTGCCTGAACGTCGATACGGAGCGAGTGACGTTCGACATCAACCTCGACACCGTTGCGCGGAGTGGCGTTCGTGTCCACCCCAACGTGCTCAAGCTGGCACGAAAGCCGGGGACACCATGACGACCCATCGTCCTTCATCCCCGCCCATGCCGCCCGGCGCCTCGTCGGTCGCCGGCCTGCTGCCTGCCGATGCGTCGGCCGAAGGCGAACGTGAGCTGCCGTTGGCGACATCGCATGTCGCGGCGCCCGACCCGATGCGCGGTCGCCGGCCGTCGTTGCAGGGCATGCTGCGCCGTACCCACTTGCGCCTGGCCGTGTCCGCCGTCGTGCTCGCAGCGGTCTCGCTGTCGCTGGTGGCATGGATCGCCTTGCGCGCGTATGCCGAGAACAATCTTCTGCTGATCGGGCGCTCGCTTGCCTACACTACGGAGGCCGCGGTCGTGTTTGGCGACCGCCTGGCGGCTCAGGAAGCGATTGCGCTCATCGCGAGCGACGAGGACCTTGCTCAGGTGCGGGTGTTCGATGCGAACAATGCGCCGTTCGCGCAGTGGCGTCGTCCGGACGGCGGCGCCCTGACACAAGTCGAGCGCGTGATCGCGAACGTCGCGCTGCCCGGACCCGTGACAATGCCGATTCGTCATGACGGAAAAGTCGTCGGCACTATCGATGTGCAGGGGCAGGGGCATCAGTTCTTCCTTTTCCTGCTGAGCGGGGTGGGCGGCGTGCTCGCCTGCCTGCTGGTGACGTTCGCCGTGGCGAACGTCCTGGCCAAACGGATGCACCGCGATATCGTCAAACCGTTGCGGGCACTGGCGGAAGTGGCGCACGCGGTGCGCCGCGAGCGAGCGTTTCATCAGCGCGTGGCGGCGACGCCACTGGCCGAACTGAAGGAACTCGGCGATGACTTCAACGCACTGCTCGACGAATTCGAGGGGTGGCAGAATCACTTGCGCGCGCAAAATGCCACGCTCGCGCACCAGGCCAATCACGATCGGCTGACGGGGCTGCCGAACCGGGCGTATTTCGAATCGCGCCTGATGCAGGCGCTTGCCGACGCGCGCGAAATGGGCACGCACGTCGCGCTGCTCTATCTCGACAGCGACCGTTTCAAGGAAATCAACGACCAGCGAGGGCACGGTGCGGGTGACGTGGTGTTGATGACCATTGCCGAGCGTCTGCGCCAGCCGCTGCGCGAGGGCGATCTGGTGGCGCGTCTGGGCGGCGACGAGTTCGCCGTCATGCTCGTGGGCGTGCGACAGACGTCGAATGCCGTGCGTCTCGCGCAGAGCCTGCTCGTGGCGATGGAAAAACCGATTGTGCTGCCGGATGGCGGCGAAATCGTCACATCGATGAGTATCGGTGTCGCGTTGTACCCGACCCACGCCGAGGACGCCGCCGCGCTGCTGCGCACGGCGGACGCGGCCATGTATCAGGCCAAGCGTGCTGGCGTTGGCACCTGGTTTGTGGCGGGGAGTCCCAAAGGGTGAACCAACGTGAATTGCACCATGCTGGATGAACACCATAACCATAATTGACGACCGGATGACACACTGCCATGGGGATCTGCTTTGGACTTCGCTGTTGAAACGCACGACACGCACGACTCGCATTCTGACCTTTCGCACCGCGCAATGGTGGCCCATGGCGCTCGCGCCCTCGCTCGATGGAAGGCGTTGGCTCGCAGGCTGATGGGGCTGGTGTGTCTGGTGGGATTTGCCGCCCTGGCGGGCTGCCAGACCACGCCCGTGCACGGCCTGACGGCCGAGCAGATCGCGGCGCTGAAATCTGAAGGCTTTACGCAAACCGAAGACGGTTGGGAGTTCGGCTTGTCCGACAAGGTGTTGTTCGATACCGACGAGTTTGTGATTCACGATGCGGCGCGCCAGACAGTGGCTCGCATCGGCCGCACGCTCCTGAAGGTTGGCCTGAACAGCGTGAGTGTCTATGGTTATACCGATTCAGTGGGCAGCGATACCTACAACGAGCAGCTTTCCGCCCGCCGCGCCGACGTGGTGGCCAACGTGCTGGTCGAGGCGGGCATGCAGCGTGCAGCCATTCAGACGATCGGGGCAGGCAAGCGCAATCCCGTTGCGGATAACAGCACGGCGACCGGCCGCGCCCAGAACCGGCGTGTTGCCATCGTGATCTCCACGCGCTGAGCGACGACACATCCCGTTTCGCTCTGCCAAACCTGGGGGGCCGTGGTCCCCTCGGTAGTGACGTCAACCTTTGCCAGCGACCACAATCAGGCACAATGGCGGCTGCCGCCGGGCGATTCCGGCTGAACTGCCCACGTTGTCCCGATGCTCCCGACGTTTCTGATTTCCCGGTCTTCCGCTGCCGACGGTATGCCTGCCCGCCTGCGCCGTGCGCGACCTGTTGTCCTGATCCGTGCACTGCTCGCTATCGTGGCGACGGCTGCGGCGACGACGGTCTTCGCGCAGAACGCGCGCGTCGGCGTGTGGGCGACGGCACCGCAAGCGGTGGCGCAACATCCAGCGGCGCCGTCGTTCAACCGAGCGCCGGCCGTGGGCGGGCGTACCGTGCGTCAGATCGTCTATCCAACACTCTCGGGCAGTGAAGTCCGCGTGCGTTTTTCGAACGCTTACGGCACGCAGCCGCTGGTGATCGAGCGGGCGAGCCTCGCTGTGGCACTACGCGGCGCGGCTGTCGATGCCGGTAGTCTGCGCGAGATGACGTTCGGCGCTCAGCCGACGGCGCGGATCGCACCGGGGGCCTCGCTCGAGAGCGACCCGTTGCCGTTCGCAGTTCGCGCCGGAACGCCACTGGCGGTCAGCCTGTTCACGCGCGAAGCCACCCCCCCGACGACTTGGCACAAGATTGCGCAGGAGACGGCGTTTCTGAGTGGCGCCGGTGACTTTGTCGATGCGGCACAGGCATCGGCTTATCCGAAGCGCTTCACGAATACACTTTGGCTGGCCGGCGTCAGCGTGGTGCCGGAGCGGCCCGCACAAGCGATCGTCGCCATCGGCGACTCGATCACGGACGGCATGCGCAGCACGCTGAATGCGAATCGGCGTTGGCCGGATGGGCTGGCGCGGCGGCTCGAGAATGCCGGACGGCGCGATATTGCCGTGCTCAATCTCGGCATCAGCGGCAATCGCCTGCTGCACGATTCGGCCTGCTACGGCGAGCGGCTCGTCGCTCGCTTCCGGCGCGACGCGTTGGAACAGCCCGGCGTGCGAACCGTCGTCGTGCAAATCGGCATCAACGATATCAATTTCGGTTACGTGCCGCCCCATGCGGGGCTCGACTGCGATGTGCCGCATGTGATCGTGACCGCACCCGAGATGATCGCGGGGTATCAATCGCTGATCGCCGCCGCGCGCTCGCGCCACGTTCGCATCCTCGGCACGACCATCCCGCCGGGCAAACTGCCGCCCGAGCGCGAGGCGGTGCGTGACGCCGTCAACCAATGGGTGCGAACGAGCGGAGCCTTTGACGGCGTCATCGATTTCGACGCCGCGCTGCGCGATCCCGCCCAGCCCACGCGCATGTTGCCGCGTCTCGATAGCGGCGACGGCACCCACCCCAGCGATGCGGGCTACGCCGCCATGGCCGACGCCGTGCCCCTGCCGCTGGTCCTGGGCGGGGCGAAGTAAGCGCAAGACAGCGCGTTGTCAGCCCTCACGCCTTACGCCGATCGTGATGTGTTGCAAGCGCTCGACATCGGGCGAATGCAACCACGCCGGATGAGCGAGGCAGTGGCGGAACAGCGCAGTCGCGTCGTCTCCCCAATACAGCACCCCGTCGAACGCGAACGTCGGCACGCCAAACACGCCTGCGGCCATCGCGGCGTCAGTGTTTTCGCGCAAGGCGGCCTTGACCGCCGGAGCTTCCGTCAGGGCGACGGCTTCGTCGGCGCGCAGCCCAAGGCGTTCGCTCAGATCCTGCCAGCCCTGCGGGTCGGTGACATCGCGCCCTTCGGCCCAAATGAAACGGTAGATCGTACGCACCACGTCATGGGTCGCGCCGAGCGCTATCGCCAGGCGCAGTACACGGATCGGATGAAATGGGTGTACGGGGGGCATTCGGTAGGCAATGCCGTCTTGCTCGGCGCGGAACTGCGCCATGCGGTACGTGAAGAGACGTTTGTGCGGTGTTTCTGCGGGCCCCTGCGTTTGCAGATGGGCAAGGATCGCGCCGAGCACGATCGGCTTGAGGTCGATGTCGAGCCAGCGCGGCAGCGTGTCGAACCGCTCGAATTGCAGGTACGAGAAGGGAGACGCGAAATCGAAATACCACTGTGCGCGGCGCGCGGGGGTGTTGGCAGCTTGCGACATGGGGCTCGGTCTCCGGGGTAGGGGGTCTGATCGACGCTTCTCGGGTTTCGGAGAGTGTAGCGGCTCACGGCAGGGGTTGGCTTTCGGTGTCATGCGCCAGTGCAGGCGCAAACGCGGGGGGAACAGCGCCTTCGATTCGGGACGTGACGTGCGGCGGGGATAATTATCGTAATTTTAGATAATTCGTATCCGATATAACGATTTTTATTATTGAATCGACGTTCGTAGACTTGTAGTCATTCCAGAAGAGAGGCTGCGATGACAACAAAAACCGATACGACTCACCCCCCCACGGCCAGCCGTCCCAACGCGCTGGTACCGGATCGTCAGAATCCGTGGGCAGGTCTGATTCTCTCGACCGTCATCGCATTTGTCGCGCTGTTGCTGGGGCGTCAGATGCCGTTGGTCGGCGGCCCCGTGTTCGGCATTTTGCTGGGCATCGTCGTTCGAAACGTGTTCTCGCCCGGTGCACGCTATGAAGCGGGTATCCGGTTCGCCTCGAAGTATGTGCTTCAGTGGTCGATCATCGCCCTCGGCTTCGGCCTGAGCCTGTCGCAGGTCGCCCATACGGGACTGGAGTCCCTGGCAGTCACGGCCGTGACGGTCACCGCCGCCGGTCTGTCGGCCTGGGCGCTGGGCCGCGCACTGGGCGTGGGCGGCAAGCTCAAGCTGCTCATCGGCATCGGCACGGCGATCTGCGGCGGATCGGCCATCGCGGCCGTCACCCCCATCATCAAGCCGGACGACCACGAAACGGCGTTCGCGATCTCGACGATCTTCCTGTTCAATATTGCGGCCGTGGTGCTGTTCCCGATGCTCGGTCACCTGTTGCATCTGTCCGATCTGGGATTTGGTATGTGGGCGGGTACGGCGATCAACGATACCTCGTCGGTGGTCGCTGCCGGTTACAGCTACAGCAAGACCGCAGGCGACTACGCGACCATCGTCAAGCTCACGCGTGCCACGCTGATCATCCCTATCTGTCTGGCGCTGGCAGCGATTGTGGCGTACCGCGCCAAGCGTGCCGGGGCCGCCAACTTCAGCCTCGCCCGCATCTTCCCGTGGTTCATTCTCGGCTTCCTGGTCGCATCGGGGGCGCGCACGGCAGGGTTTGTGCCGGCTGAACTGCAACCCTGGATTCACGATGCGGCCGAATTCCTGATCATTGTCGCCCTCACGGCCATTGGCCTGTCATCGAACCTGCGTCGCATGGCATCGACCGGCCTGCGTCCTATCCTGCTGGGGCTGGGCGTATGGGCCGCCGTGTCGGTGAGCAGTCTGGCGGTGCAGCTGGCCATGGGGCAGCTCTGACGCGCCGGCAGACGGACGTCATGCTCAAGTAGGGCGGATCCGGCGGTCGAGCCGGGTTACGTCGCCTAGAATGGAATCACGGACGGCCGCGGGTCGTCCGTGATGCCTTTCGGGAGGCCGTCATGACAACGTCTTTTGGTGAGATGTGGTACACGATCGGTGCCCTGGCCGTGATCGTGCTGCTGGCCGGGATGGTGTGGGAGTTGGGGCTGTGGTGGACACGTCACCCCAATCATCGCGCGGTGCAGCGAGTCGAGCACGCGTGGGCGAGAATTCGTCACCCTCGGCATTGATGGTCGGACATTCGGTGTTTCGGACCATTCGCGCTGGATTCACGCCATTCGGCTGACGTGCGTCGGCCGACGGGCGGGCGTTGGCTGCGCCGCTCAGTCCTGCTTCAAATGCTGCGGCACGTTGGGGTCCCAGCGTTCGAGATCTTCGAGTGGATAAGGCTTGCTGCCATGCAGCGCGCGCTTGATGCGGCTCTTGCCGCTGGGGCGGGGGACGTTAGGCAGCGCGGCACCGGCCGGCGTGCCTGCCAGATCGAGGTAGTCGCGCTTGAACTCGGCCTGCGTCATCCCCCACTTCATCAGAAACTCGCGACTGCCGCGATTCTTCACCACACGTCCGGTCGAGCGGCAGCCGAAGTGATAAACGACGCTTTTGCCCACGATACGGAAGGTGCGGCAGGCGACGAGCCCCAACCGACGAGCCACAACTTCATCAGAAAGTCGTCGTCGCTGCTCATGCCCGGCCCGAATTCGATGCTGTAGCCGCCGACCAGATGCCATAGCCCGCGGCTCACCAGCGTGGGTTGCGTCGGCACGCCGTTCACGTCGCCGCGGTTCAGCGAGGCGGCGAAGGCCAGCAGGGCGGTTTCGTCAAACGTCTGCGGGGTCGTGCCGAAGTCGTGCGATACCACTTGTTTGCTGACGCCGGCGTTCGGTTCGATCATTACCGACGAGAGGTAATAGATCGGCGTGTCGAGCGTACGGGCCGCATCGATGAGCGCGGCGTCCCAGCCGGGGGTGACGAACATGTCGTCGTTCAGGAAGAGCAACTGATCGTGCGATGCCAGTGGCGCAAGCTGATTCAGCGCGAGGCAGACCCCCACGTTGCCGACGCTGTGCGTGTGACGCAAGCCCTGTTCGCGCACCCACGCCAGCGTGCCGTCGCTCCCATCGTTGACGTGCACTAGGATTTCATGCGCCTCGCCGGAATGACGGCGAACGCTATCGATGCAAAGCTTGAGGAACGGCAGGTTGTTCCAGGTCGGGATCAGGATGCTTAGCATGAGGGAGGGCGTGAATGCCGGGCGACTGAGGCCTTGTCGTCGGCCGTGTCGACCGAATGCTCGACAGGATAGGCGAAGGCTGCGAACAACGCCAACACCGTCGAGTAGAAACCGACGGCGACCTTCAGATTGAACGTCTCGACGGTCAAGCCGAAGACGGCAAAGGCAACGGCAGTCATCAGTCCCATGAGGGCGGCGCGAATGAAGAAATAGGCAGGGCCAAGGTAGACGCCGAGAATGCGAGAATGCACAACACACCCAGCAAGCCGTAGTCCACGGCGTAAGCCAGGATCTGATTGTGAACCTCGCCCTTGCCGTAGTCAGCCGCCAGCGGTGTCAACGTACCCGCCGCTGCCATCGCGGGCATGACGTCGACAATTCGGCGCAGTCCGAAAAAAACGATGGCTGCGAGGAGAAAGCGCACGGGAGAGTCGAGCGTATTGGCGACGACCTTGCCGTGGAGCGTTTCGACGATCAGGACGGCGAAGAACGGCAGGCACAGCGAGAGGACGAACACGCGAACCGGGCGGTTCGTCTTAATAAGCGAGCAAACTTCCCCTCGCTGACGAGCCGTCATGAGGATGACGGCGCCCAATGCCACGGTCAGGAACATGATCGTGTTCCCGCCACGCTGAATCGCGAGCGCTGCGGCGGGGAAAAGCACAATCAGCGCGCCGAAAATCTTCGCATAAAGATGCCGGTTCGCGAGAGGCTCCGGCGCTACGGACTTGCTCATGGGATAACTGGCAGACTTCGGGAATTTGCTTTGCACGAAGTATGCCAGAAATGCTCGGCCGGCCCCATTTTCGTCGACGGTGCCGAGCCTCCCGGGCGCAAATGGGAGGTGACGGAAACACGAGCACTACAAATTCATCGCCCCCAGCACGCCGCACAGATGCAGCGCCACGTGAGTCCAGGCGGCTTCATCGTACGACTGGCCTTCGCGGGCCAGCCGCTGTGCCTCGTGAAAGGCGCGCCAGAGGGCGGCGGCGCTCGACGGGGTGCCGCCGGCCAACTGATATTGGCGTTGCAGGGCCTCCGCCAGCCATGGCTGCTCATGGGCACAAGCCTCGGCGTACGCCTCGACCGCGACACGGGCATAAGGGTCGCCTGCGGGATCCAGCACGACCGGCTGGCGGGGGGCCGAGCGCGGGATAGCGGACAGGATGTGGCGCTCGACGGTGCTGTGGCGGGTGGCGTGATGTTTCATCAATGAAGATCTCGTCTCGTTGACCGCGCCAAGGCCGCTGGCGCGGAATCGCTTGCGCGGACTCAGTCGCTTTCCATCTCTCGGATGAACAGCATGGCGGCATGCTTGGCCTGATCGATGCTGGTGAAGGTCCGGCCGTCCATGGGCCAAACGTCGACCAGCACCGCATAATTGCCGGGCTGATCGGCCTGCATGATGCGTATGTAATGCTGCCGGAACACGCAGCGAGCAAGTTCCACGGTCGGATGCGGTCGGTGGAAATGGGCGATGGCCATGACAGTCTCCAGAAATTCGGCCCTCCGGCCTCGACGGGCCGTTGCAAGACATCCAGCAAATCTCGTGCCAAGCCTCTCGCGACGATTAAGTGCATGATTTGTAAGGGACGCGGCGCCGCTTGCCACCGACGCCCAACGTAAAACGTTACGGAAACGAAACACGGCGGGAACGCTCGGCCGTAACAACCTTTCCCGGATGTCGCATGCCAGGCCATTTCGGGTGCCGGTTTTCTGTTCCCGCTAGAATCAGGGACTCCCGGCACTCACGACCGCCCATCACACCGCATGAACCTGCGATTTCTCGAAACCTTCGTCTGGCTCGCCAAGCTGCGTAATTTCCGTCTGACGGCTGCACGTCTGCACACCACGCAGGCGGGTGTGTCGAGCCGGATCGCGTCGCTGGAGCAGAGCTTCGGGGTGCGTCTGTTCGACCGCAGCGCCCGGGAGGTCACGCTCACGGCGGCCGGGCAGAAGGCGCTGGCGTATGCGGAGCGCATCGTCATGCTCGGGCAGGAGATGAAACGCGAGTTGACCGATCCCGACATGCCGCCGGGGGTGCTCAAGATCGGTGTGGTCGAGTCGATCGTCCATAGCTGGTTTCCGGATCTGGCCGCGCGAATTCGCCATGAATACCCGCAACTCGAGATCGAAGTCACCAGCGAGACGACCATTCGTCTTTGCAAGCAACTCGAAGCCGGTACGCTCGACCTCGCGTTGCAAACCGACGTTCTGCACGGTGCCGGTATCGAGAATTTGCCGTTGGCCGAATTTCCGATGCGCTGGGTGGCGAGCCCGAAGCTCAATCTCGAAGGCGAAACGCTCGATGTGGCCGATCTGGCGGCGTACCCGCTGGTGAGCTTTTCGCGCAACTCCGGCCCGCACAAGACCCTTGAACGCATGTTCTCGGTGGCGGCCGAGCGGCCCGTGCGCGTGAACTGCATGACCTCGGTCGCGGCCATCATCCGGCTGGTCGTGGACGGCTTCGGCGTGGCGATGCTGCCGCCAGCCATCATTCAGCGCGAACTGGGCGAGCACAGCCTGCATTTGCTGCGCGTGAACGCCCATTTCCCCAATCTCTCGTTCGTCGGGTCGTTCCGCCAGGGCGCACTGCTCGCCGAAAACGTGGCGCGCCTCGCGCAACGCACGGCCAGCGAGTTTGCCCTGAACATGGGGCCGGATATCGCCATCCCGCCCGCTGCCGCCATGACCGCCCCGGCCTGGGGCGCCATCGAATCCTGAGCCTTGCGCGCTTGGCGCTGACCGTCGCGATGCCGGGTGCGCACCTGCCCCGCGCAACCGGCGTCCGACATCAGTCATAAGAATTTGCTGTCGCGGCGAATTTGATTTCTTGTTGGACGCGTTTTCCCCCGTTTTGCACACTCGGCGAGACGGTCGACCCGCTTGTATGGCGTGTTGGCCGGCCTCCCGATTGTTGAAACCGATGGAATGCCTCATGACTGCGACTGCTCCCCGCGCCCAACTCTGCATCTGGACGAATATCGATCCGGCGTTCGACGCTGACTTCAACCGCTGGTACGACCGCGAACACATGCAGGAGCGTGTGGCCATCCCGGGCTTCCAGTTCGCTCGTCGCTTCAAGGCCCTGCACGACTGCGCGCGTCCCTACCTGGCGCTCTATTGCACGCAACACGCCGCCGTCTTCACCAGCGACCCTTACGCCCAAGCTTTCCAGCATCAGACCGAATGGTCGCTGCGCAACTTCGCGCGCATGCAGGGCACGCAGCGCCGTGTCGGCACGCTCGACGTCGAGGCGGGCGAAGGCCAGGGGGGCATGCTGGCCATGTTCGTGCTGAGCGAGGCGGTCGTCGCCCAGGCACATGCGCGGCTGGGCGCGCAGCTAGCCGAGCTCGCTCAGGGCGACGGTATTGTCCGCGCCACGCTGCAGGTCACCGTGCCGAGGCTGTCCGTCTCGCTCACCGCCAAGGACGCGCCGCTGCCACCTGCCGATGCCGTCGTAATGATCGAAGGCACGGACCAGGACGCGGTGCGCACCGCCGCGCAAACGCTCGCCGCCGCCTACGGGGTCCCGGCCGGTGAAGTCACCTGCTTTGCCATGTTGTGGCGTCTCGGCGCCAACGACGACTGACGTCCCGCCATCCTCTCGCGGGATCCGTCTGTCCGGTGGATCCCGCAGACACCCTGGAGCCATCCATGACAACGTATTCCGATACCCGCGACGCTCGGCAAACCGACGCCGTCACCGCCTCCACCGCTGCCGCCACCGGCCATGCGAGCCCGAAAAAAGGGCGGCTCGCGACCGCCAGCATGGTGGGTACCACGCTCGAGTGGTACGACTTCACCGTCTACAACACGCTGGCGGCGCTGGTGTTCAACCATTTGTTCTTCCCGTCGGTCGACCCGCTGGTCGGCACCATTCTCGCCCTGTCGACCTATGCCGTGGGTTACGTGTCGCGGCCGCTTGGCGGCTTCGTGTTCGGCAACCTCGGCGACAAGGTCGGACGGCGCGCGGTGCTGGTGCTCACGCTCGTGGTGATGGGCCTGACGACCGGCCTGATGGGCGTGCTGCCCACGTACGCGTCGATCGGTATCTGGAGCCCCGTGTTGCTCGTGGCCCTGCGCTTCGTGCAAGGCGTCGCGCTCGGCGGCGAGTGGGCGGGTGCGGTGTTGCTGTCGGTCGAGCATGGCGATCAGCGCAAGCGCGGCTTGAATGCGTCCTGGACGCAAGTCGGCCCATCGTTCGGCACGCTGATCGCGACGGGCCTCATCGCGCTCATCACGCTGTCGATTTCACCCGATGACTTCCTCGCGTGGGGTTGGCGCCTGCCGTTCCTGCTGAGCCTCGTGCTGGTCGGCTTCGGTCTGTGGGTGCGTCGCGGTGTGGAGGAAACGCCGATGTTCGAAGCGATGCAGCACTCGGCGCGTCAGGCGGACATGCCGATTGCCGAAGTCTTCCGTTCGCACTGGCGTAACCTGCTGGTGGCCGGCGGCTCGCGCATCGGCTCGGACGTGCTCTACGCGATGCTGGTCGTCTTCACGCTGACGTATGTCACGGGAACGCTGCACCTCTCGCGTCCGCTCGCGCTCACGGCCGTGCTGGCCGGCACGGCGTGCAACGCGCTGACGGTGCCCCTGTTCGGCGCACTGTCCGATAAGCTGGGTCGCCGCCCGGTGTATGGCTTCGGTGTGCTGTGCGCGGTGATCTGGGCATACGGCTTCTTCGTGCTGCTCAATACGTCCCACCCGGCACTGATCGTGCTGGCGGTGGTGATCGGATTGGTGATTCACGCGATCATGTACGGGCCGCAGGCAGCCTTCGTCACCGAGCAATTCCCGACGCGGGTGCGCTACGCCGGTTCGTCACTGGCCTATACGCTCGCGGGGATTCTCGGGGGCGGCTTCGCACCGCTCATCATCGTGACGCTGTACAAGACATACGGCACGACGATTTCGGTGTCGCTGTACGTCACGCTGGCGCTCGCCGCCACGGCCATCGCGCTCCTGGCCGCGCGCGAGACGGCACACCAGCCGCTCAAAGACTAAGGGGACCGGCTTCCCGAGTCAGTCTCACGGCACGCCCCCGGGGCGTGCCGTTTTCGTTTGGCGGGCGCCTAGTGGAACGTCGATGCCGCAGGGGCCTGGCACAGCGCGGTCAGTCCGGCCAGATCGCCACGCTGCGCGAGTTGATGGACCTGCCGCGCAAAGCCATCGAGTGTCGGCACGTGATCGCTCAGTTCGCGTGCCCATTCCATCAGGTCGGTCATGGCGCCCATCGCGATCAACTGCCGGGCCTGGCGCAAATGCTCGCATGACGGACTCGCCCAGGACGTGTCGCGCATCGGGCTCGCCTCGTCCCGGTCCGCGCCGCCTTCGTGCGCATCGGTACGCGCCAGACCGAGCAGGCGCGCGAGCGCGTTGCGCAGGTCGGCGAGTTCGATGGGCTTGAGCAGGCACGCGTCGTAACCGCTGCCCTCGACCATCTGCGGCGAGGCGGAAACGGCCAGCACGGGCACGTCGGGCCAGCGGCGGCGCGTGGCATGCGCCACGGCCAGCCCGTCGGCGTTGGGCATCATGTGATCGGTGAGCACGAGGTCCGGCGCCGTCTGATGCGCATTGCCCAGCGCGGCGATGAGCGCCACGCCATCGCCGAACGTGCGCACCGTGAAGCCCAGGCTCGCGAGTTCGTCATGCAGGAATTGCCGGATCTCCGGTGAATCTTCGGCGAGCCAGACGTGGCGCCCATGACCGTCGATCGGGGGCAGCGTATGGGGCGCGCCGGTGGGCCATGGCGGCACGAGATCGGCCTCGCGCGCCACGCGCAACGGCAACGTAAACGCCACACGCGTACCGACATCGGGCGTGCTGTCGACGGTGATCGTGCCACCCATGCGTTCCACCCATTGGCGCACGATGGCAAGCCCGAGGCCCACGCCGGGCAGGCGTCGCGCCCGGTCGAGTCTCGCGAACGGTTCGAAGACGCGCGGCAGGTCGTGCTTGGCGATGCCACAGCCAGAATCCTCGACGCCGAAACAGACCTGCATGAGATCGGCGCGCGTCGCGTCCGGCGTTGCTGAAAGCGAGAGGGTGATCGTTCCGTTGGCGGTGTACTTCGCCGCGTTGTCCAACAGATTTCCGAGCACCTGACGCACGCGCTTGGCGTCGAACGCGAGCAGCGGCGGCAGCGGCGCACGCACGTCGAGCAGGAAGGCGTTACCGTGCTTGCTGGCGAGACTCATGCCCTCGTGCGCCACGCCGTCGACGAACGCATGGGTGTAGACCGGCGCGACATGCAGCGGGTCGGCCGCGCCGCCGCTCGCGTATTCGATCAGGTCGTTGATCATGGCAAGCATGTGATGCGCGCTGCGGCGGATGATGCGTCCGCGGTCGGCGTCTTCGCGCCCGCCCGACTGCACCAGGTCGGCAAAGCCGATGATGGACGTAAGCGGCGTGCGCAGATCGTGACTGATGCGTGCAAGGAAGTCGCTCTTGGCGCTGTTGGCTTCGTCCGCGGCGATCAGGGCGGCCTGCAACTCGCGCGTGCGTGCGTCGACGGCGTTGGCGAGCCGCGCCTGCTCTTCGCGACGCGTCTGCAACACTTCGCGCTGCGCTGCGCGCTGTTCGCGCACGAGTTCGCGCGAACGTCCCGCCACGAGCATGGTGAGCATGAGCAGCACGGAGATGTTCGTGCTCCACGCCATCGCGGTATTGGCCAGCCAGTCTTCCGGCAGCAGGCCGTTGATGATCGCTAGCCGCCAGAACAGCACGAGGCAACCCGGCGAGAACGACAGCAGGCACAGCCGCGCGTTGGCGAAGCCGCGTCGCCAACCGTCTGCCAGCGACGCGACCCAGATGACGTTGAAGACCATGAGCAGTTGCAGGTGCGTGAACGCCGCCGCCCGATGATCGCCAAGTGCGACCCAGACGGCCATGACGGCCATGAGCCCGATCATGACGCGATACGTCCAGCGCCAGAGCCGCACGCGGTTCAGTCCGGCGAAAATGGTCACCATGGCGCTGAAGCACGCCACGGTCAGCGTCGAGAAGAAACTCGGCGCCCGCACGACGCATTCACCCCCTTGCGGCAGGAGATAGCGATACAGGAAGCCCTGAAACGCCATGTCCTGCGCGACCTGCGTCATCGTCGTGAGCGCGAGCAGCACGAACACGGGATCGCGTCGCGCAATGCCGAGCACGAGGGCGTACATCGCGACGGAAAGCATGGACCCCACCAGCAGCATGGCGATCATCGCATTGCGCGATTCGGCCAAGCGAAAGTCGTCCGGCCGCCAGAGCTGCGGCACCATGCTCACCGACGATCGCGATTCGACGCGCACAAGGAATGTCAGATGCTCGCCCGGCGCAAGCGTGATGGGGAAGACGGAGGTCTCCGACGTGATCGGGTGTCGGTCGAGCGGGACGGTGTGACCGGCCCGCCACCGGATCTCCGGCTCACGGCTGCCGACCGGCATCGCGTAATAGCGCACGTCTTCGAGCCGCACGATGCCGACGCTCAACCAACGCGTGAGCGGTGCCGTGCCGCGATTCTCGACACTGCCCGTCAGCCAGAACGCCGAGCGGCTGTAGCCCGGATTGAGCATGCGCGGAACGACCTGTCGCCAACCGGGCGCGGCCAGTGCCTGCGCGGCGTCGAGGCGACCGGACGGGTCTTCCAGCAAGCGCAATTGGGTGTCGAGCGCCAGCGGCGACGCCGCGTGCGCGAGATCGATGGGCGCGCTCGACGCAGGCGAGGGCGGTGCGGCCATGCTGGCACTGGCGCGCAGTACCAGAGCGACGAGGATGGCCGTCAGGGCCAGCCAGACGACGACTGTCCGGCGCAGCCCATGCGTCGGCAGGCGCAAGGGCAAGACGTTCATGGGGCGGGCGGTGCCCCCGCGGTCTCGGACAGGTGTGGGACTTGCGCGGCCTGCTCGCGAAAGCCGCTTGGCGGCATGCCGAAGCGCTCGCGAAACGCGGTCGCGAAATTGGCGGCGCTCGCGAATCCGACGGCGGCGGCGATGTCCTGCACGTCGAGCGACGTCTCCGACAGCAAGCGGCGCGCTTCCTTCATGCGCTCCTCGCGCAGAAAGTCGAACACGGTCACGCCGACGCACCGTCGAAACGCCAGGTTGAGCCGGCGCGTGTTGGTGCCCACCGCGCTGGCGAGGCCGGCGAGTTCGGGCGTGGCGTCGAGACGGTCGAGCAGCAACGCGCGCGTGGCGCGAAACAACACGGCGTCGAGCGTATGCGCTTGCACGGGCAGCGGCGCGAGCTTGCTGCCGTCGCCGGCCGCGCTCGGCACTGGAACGGGCGTCGTTGCCTTCAGGTGGATCGACAGACGCAGGCGCACCTCTTCGAAATCGTAAGGCTTGGTGATGTAATCCACCGCGCCGGCCGTCAGTCCCGCCACACGTTCGCCGGGCAGGGCGGCCGCAGTCAGGAAGATCAGCGGAATGTGCCGGGTGCCGGGGTCGGCTTTGAGCAGGCGGCAGGCGCCAAGCCCGTCGCACACGGGCATGCGGATATCCATGAGAATCAGGTCGGGCTGCACGGTGCGGGCCTTGGTGTAGCCGTCGCGTCCGTCGTGCGCGATGTAGACGCGACAACCCTGCTGGCTGAGGAAGTCCATCAGCAGCATGCGGTCTTCCTGGTTGTCGTCGACGATGAGCACGCGCGCGCCCGACAACTGACGGGCATGCGGTGTGGCCGGCCATGCGTCGGCCGAAGGAAGGGCGACATGCGTGGCAAGCGGCTGTGGGGGCAGGGGGCGATCGCTCATGATGGCCGCCATTCTTTCACATTCGTCGATCGCGCTGCGCCGGGGTGGCGTGCGTGTCGGCGGGGGGTAAATAAATTTCCGTCGGGCAAACGTCATGTGCCGTCGGGCAAAGGTGCGATGATCGCCTGCGCGAGCGGCTCAGGTAAGGTCATTCGTCGGGTTCGTCGGGGCGAAGACCGGTGTGGGGCGATCGGGGGGTCGTCTACCGCCGGCGTGTCCCGTAGGGCGAGCCCGGCCCCCCCGGGGGGGCCGGCAAACGACACGAGCGCACACCCAAGGGCGGGCTTACTCCTGCGGCGTCCAGACGACGTTTGCGCCCACCGAGCACAGGTTCTCGACGAAGCGCGGATGCGCGCGCCGGATCGGATCGGCGTTCTTGATCGTCGATTGCCCGTCGATGCTGGCCGCCACCATCAGCAGCGCAATCGCCACGCGGATGATGTACGGACTCTCCACGACGGCGGGCGAGAGCGGCACGCCACCGAACGTGATCAGGCGGTGCGGATCGGACTGGAACACATGGGCGCCGAACTTCGACAACTCGGTCGACCAGCCCATCGCCCCGTCATAGACCTTGTTCCAGAACATGGCGCTGCCTTCGGCCTTCACCCCCAGCGCGATAAAGATCGGCAGCAGGTCGACCGGGAAATACGGCCAAGGCGCAGCTTCGACTTTCGTGAGGATGTTCTGCGTGAACGGCGCTTGCACCTTGAGCTTGCCCTGCGCGGTGGCTGTCGACCAGCCGTCGCGATGCTCGACTTTCACCCCGAACTTCGCGAAGGTGCGGTCGATGAGCGGGAACTGGTCCGGCGCCGTGTTCTTGACCGTGATTTCGCCGCCGGTGATGGCGCCGAGCGCCAGAAACGTCGTGATTTCATGAAAGTCTTCGGCGAAGCGGAATTCGCCGCCGCCGAAGCGCTCCACGCCTTCGATCGCGAGCTGCGACGTGCCGACGCCCTCAATGGGCACGCCCAGCATCTGCATGAAGCGGCAGAACTCCTGCACGTGCGGTTCCGACGCCGCGTTATTCAATTGCGAGCGGCCCCTGGCCGTTGCCGCGCACAGCACGAAGTTCTCCGTGGTGGTCACCGACGCGTAATCGAGCCAGTGATGGATCGCGGGGCGCGCCTCGTCCGCATGGATGAGCAGCGAGCCTTCGGTGCGCTCGACACGTCCGCCGAAATGCCGCAGCACTTCGATGTGCGGATCAATCTCGCGTACACCGAGCGTGCAGCCCTTGATGTTGTCTTCGATGCGCGCGACGCCAAAACGCGCGAGCAGCGGCGGCACGAGCATGATCGACGAGCGCATCTCTTCCGGCAGATGGTCCGTGCGCGGATCGAAGCGGGTATCGCGATGGTGGATGTCGAGCGTGCCGGCGCCGAAATCGACGTTCACCTCGCTGCCGAGCTGACGGAAGATGTCGAGGATCTTGCGAACGTCGGTGATCTCGGGCACGCCGATGAGGCGCACCGGCTGATCGGTAAGCAGCGTGGCGCACAGCACCGGGAGAACGGCGTTCTTGTTGGCGGAGGGGGTGATGCGGCCGCGTAGCGGCTGGCCGCCGTGGACTACCAGATGGGACATGGGCTTCCTTCGGGCTTCGTGCTTGAGTGTGTCAGGCGGGGGCGAAAGTAGCGGGCGGGCGCAGGCCCGTCGCGAACAGGCGCAATATACCCCCGATTCAGGGGAGTGTGCCAGACGACCCCCATGCCCGTGGCGGGATTGCCGCGCCGCTTGACGGGCGACGGCTCGACGTGTCGTGGGGGGCGCCATCGCGGCGCCGGGGAAAGCCTATGCCCCCGTGCCCGCGAACGCCTCGGCAAAAATGGCGCGGAAGTCAGGCGTCTCCGCGGCGGCGGCGCGGGTGAGCACGCGTGCTTCGAGTTCGTCGAGGTGCGCCGTGGCGATCGCAATCGCCGCCTGCGTCTTGCCGTCACGCAACTGGCCGACGAGTTGGGCGTGCTCCGTGGGCGCGCAATGCATGAATTCCGCCGGATCGTACAGCGCCTTGTAAAGCTCCGTCTTGGCCACGAGCTGGCGCGCAAACGTATCGAGTTCGACACTCTGCGCCATGCCGATCAAGGTCAGATGAAACTCGCCCGCCAGGCGAATCGAGCGCTCGTGCGTGCCCTGCGCATGCGAACGGGCTTCCAACGCGACGTGCGCGTCGAGCGCCGCGAGCTGCGACGCACTCAATTGCCCGCAAAGGCTCGCAATCACACCGCTCTCCAGCACGCGGCGGGCGCGGTAGGTCTGCCGGATGGCGTCGAGCGACGGTTGCGGGACGAACGCGCCCCGGTTGGGTTCGAGCACCAGCTTGCCTTCGAAGCCGAGCCGGGCGAGCACCTTGCGCACGGCGCCGCGGGTGCAATCGAGCGCCTGCGCCAGGTTGCGCTCGCGCAGCGGCATGCCCGGCCGCAGCTTGCCGGAGAGCAGCGCCTGCGAAATGGCCGTGTAGACGCGCGCCTCGATC
>NZ_KB290514.1:0-24800 GCF_000282835.1 Pandoraea sp. B-6
GTGGCGCTACGCCGTGGCGGGATTGCGTCGCCGCGGGCTCGGCAGTGCGTTGCAGGTGGTGGCGCTCGGGCTCGGGTTGATGGCGCTGTTGCTGCTTGCCGTCACGCGTAACGACCTGGTCGCGGGCTGGCGTCAGTCGAGCCCGCCCGACGCGCCGAACCGCTTCGTCATCGATATTCAGCCGGGGCAGGACGCGCCGGTGTTGGCTCAGTTGCGCGCGGCGGGACTGCCAAACGTGCAGCTCTCGCCGATGATTCGTGCGCGTCTGACGGCGATCAACGGCAAGCCGGTGACGGGCGATAGCTACGCGGAAGTGCGGGCGCGGCGACTTGCGGAGCGTGAGTTCAACCTGTCGTACACGGCGGTGCTGCCCGAAGGCAATCGCGTGACGGCCGGACAGTGGTACGGCGATGCCTCGACGCCCCAGGTCTCGATGGAAGAGGGCATCGCAAAGACGCTCGGGCTGACCCTTGGCGACACGCTGCGCTTTGAAGTCGCGGGCCAGCACATCGACGCACCGATCACGAGTCTTCGCAAGCTGGACTGGGGATCGATGCGCGTGAATTTCTTCGTGGTGATGCCGCCCGCCGCGCTGCGTGATTTTCCGATGACGTGGATCACGTCGTTCCATCTCGCGCCAAAGCAACAGGGCGTGGCCGATGCTCTGGTGCGCCAGTTCCCCAATGTGACGGTGATCGACACGGGCGCCTTGCTCGCGCAGATCCAGCAAATCCTGTCGCAAGTCATCGACGCCGTGCAAGCGCTCTTTGTCTTTACGCTCGCGGCGGGCGTGCTGGTGCTGTATGCGGCGCTTGCGGGCACGCGAGACGAGCGCATGCGCGAGAGCGGTATCTTGCGCGCGTTGGGGGCGTCGTCGCGGCAGCTTCGCGATGTGCATCTGGCGGAACTGGTGACCGTGGGCGCGTTGGCCGGGTTGCTGGCCGCGTTGGGCGCCGGCGCTCTCGGATGGGCGCTGGCACGCTACGTCTTCGAGTTCGCGCTGCACTTCAATCCATGGCTGCCCGCGCTGGGCGTCGGGGCGGGCGTGCTGTGCGCGCTGATCGGCGGATGGAGCGGTCTGCGGGCGGTCCTGCGTCAATCGGCGCTGCGCACGTTGCGCGAGGCCTGACGCCCGTCAGGGAAGGTGCGGCATCGTGCCGCTCGCGCACGCGTGGCAGACGCGATGGGCCTGGGGCACAATAGCGGGCATGACGACCGAAAACACTCCGCAAACTCCGCAGACGGACGACGACGCGCAGGACGCTGCCGCGCAACCGACGGCCTTTACCCTGCTTGGCGGCGAGGATCGCGTGCGCGAACTCGTCGACCGCTTCTACGACCTAATGGACCTCGAGTCCGAGTTCGCGGGCATTCGTAGCCTGCACCCAGAGTCACTTGGCGATTCGCGCGACAAGCTCTTCTGGTTCCTGTGCGGATGGCTGGGCGGACCGAATCACTACATCGAACGGTTCGGGCATCCGATGTTGCGCGCCCGCCATCTGCCGTTCCCAATTGCCACGAGCGAGCGCGACCAATGGTTGCGCTGCATGGCGTGGGCCATGCAGGACATTGGCGTCGAAGCATCGCTACAGGAACGGCTGATGCAGGCGTTCCATGGCACGGCGGATTGGATGCGCAATCGGGCGGGTTGAGGCAACCGGCAACCGGTAGCGCCTCGGCAGGCACCCTTTGCCCCCGTCGCGGCGACAGGGGCGATTGGGATGTGTCAGACGTTCGTGGCTCGTTCGGGCAGGGCGGCACGGGCGTGCGACGACGGCGGGTTCGGATCGGGCGCGCCAGCGCGTTGCGTTGCCTGTCCGAATTCGGATGTGTCCGATCGGTATCGGCCTTCCTGTCCGAACGGGCTCTCATAATTCAACTGATGCTCGACGAGATCCAGCGATCGACGCGCCTCCATCGCCGTCATCCACTCGATCAGCCCTTCGGTGGCGATGCCCCCGAACGCACGATAAGCGGCAGCCGAAAACCCCATGCAGGATTGCAGCGAGTCGATGTCGAGCGTGTCGCCGGGCGGCGCTTCCGACGGGGCCGCAGACGGCGTTGGCCCGACACGGTTCGATAACTCGGCCATGGCGTGATGCTCACCGGCGATTCTGCCGGCCTGATTGAAGAACACCATCATCGAGGCGCCCAGCAAGGTCGTCTGGTATTTGGCCCCATACCGCTCGAGGTGTTTCGACCCCAGAAGGGCACCCGCCGAGGTCAGCCAGGCGGTGTTCTTGATGTCGGCCGTCGTCGTCGAGGGCGTGCAGTACTTGCCAATGGCGACCGTCAAATCCATCAGGCTGGACAGCGTCGCCAGGGACGCCGTTGCGAGCGTCACGTTGTGGGCGGTCGCCAAGGCACTGTCGTCGTAGATCTCCTTGATGTTGTTCAGGCTGGCCACGCTTAACGACGCCAGGCTGAGTCCGAAATTTCCCACGTGTTGCATCAAGGCGGTAAAGCGGCCAACGGTGGACGGCGACGGCCGTAGTCGATGCGGCGAGTGTGCGTCGTCTTGCATCGCGCCGAGGGCGATTCGCACTTCGCCCGCAAGCGATGCTTCGTTCGTCGCAGTGGCCGACGCGTTGACGGGGGCAGGCTGGGAGACGTAGTGGGGCGTGGGCAGGGCGTCAAGTCTGGGCATGAATGGGCTCCGAGGGATGGGGTCAGGGGGCGTCGATCAGACGCGTCAGCTTGTCGTGTAGATCAGAGGGGCGGCCGGTGCGACGCACCATGTCGAGCGCATCGCTTGCCATCTCGCGGGCGGTCTCGACATCGCCATTGCGCTGCATGCACACGGCGGCGAAATACAAGGGCTCGGGGTCGCCATAGTCCCGCGCAACCGCGATCATCAAGGGGGCGACGGCGTGTCGATAATCGCCGAGCTGACAAAGCACGTAGCCGAATGCCTTGTGGGCATCCGTGCGTTCCGGGTAGGCGAGGCAGAGGTCGGCAAAGGCGCGTGCGGCACCGACGAAGTCGTTGGCCGCGCAGAGGGCATACGCATGAGAGAAGGCTTGCGACGCGATCGGCGAATCGATCGACGACGTGGCCGGTGATGCGGTCGGCGACACGTTGGGTGAAACCGCGTCAGAGGCGCAACGCTGGGCGCCGTCGGTTCTTGGGGGGAAATGCGTTTGGCCGTTTGGCACCGTGCGGCTGGCCCGGACGTGGGTTTCACCGGCGGCGTGGGGGGCTGAATATCGCTGCATGGAACGTCGTTCCTCCTAAGGGTTACGGCATGGATCCGGCTGCGGCACGCGCGCGCCTGCGGCGCGGCGGGGGGGCGTGTGCACCCCGTTTGGTCCTGTCGGTGCGCGCGTGGCCGCGTTTCATCCTGGACTGCGCAGGCGCAGCCCATTGCGATGACGCTTACGGGCGCGAACCGACGTCAGGTGTGACGGTGTCCAGCGCATCGTGAAAGGCCTCGTTCGACAGATCGGAGACGACCGAATGCAAATCCGATTCGGCATCGAAGAACTCGTCGTCGACGCCGGTCGCGAGTGACTGGATGTCCGCGTTGTCGCCCGGGATGGCCGGTGGCACCGGGATGGACGAGATGGACGCGAGCGCCGAGTCGTCCCGAGACAGTCTCGGGACGACGGTCACCCCCTCAAGTTCATAGTCGAGCTGCGGGCGGGGGGCCATGTGCACGTAGTCGCGTTCGCCGTCCAGCACGACGTAGTTCACGGTGGTCTCGGCCGCCGTGACCCTGTCCACGGACGCGCGCCGCTCACGGCCATCGATGATCGTGCCGAGCACGCGGTTTTGTAGGAAATCGGTTGCGGTCGCCACCCCGTCGGCGATGGCCGAACTCGCATCGTCAACGGCGGCGTCTTTCAGCCATGACGGCACCGGGATACCCAGCGTCTCGAGCAACGGTGCGGCGCCATTGTGAACGGCGCCAAACACCAGCGGACCGTTGGTGATCGCCAAATTGACCACCCCGCCGTACTCCCGCAGCAGGTCGATGCCGGTCCACTGGCCGATGGTCTGGAAGAAGTTGGTGTCGCGAATCTCCGCGCCCGGGATGTCGTCAGGGCCGTGCCAGAACTTGCTGGCTGCGAGCATCAGGCTCGCGATTTCCGTGGATGCCGCGAGCACATGGAGGGGGATGTCGACGTATCCCTTCCAGTCGTCGTCCATCGTGGCGATCGCGAAGCCCAGTGCGGTGCTCTTTGCGATGGCGTTGACGACGTGTCCGATGAGGGCCGCGTTGCGCGCGCCGCGATGCGTTTGAATGGCGCTTTGAAACTGCTCCCAGCACCCTGCCATCAGGTCCTTCGGCGGCTCCGGCATCGCAATGTGTACTTGCGGGTTCGCGCCGACATTGCTGGCGTTCGAGAGGGACTGGAGGGGCGTCGGCAGAGGGGAAGACGAGGGCATACCTATCGTCATGGGGGGCTCCCGGGAATGAATTGGCGTTAAATCGTGGCGAGAAAACGTTCGGCGCGCGCACCGATGTCGGCATGCGCCGCGTTCTGCCGAGAGGTCTCGAGCGCCTGTATGGCGAGATCGCGAGCGAGCGCGCCATCGCCCAACTTCGCCAGGCAATGCGCGCAAATCAGTATCGGTTCGGGGTCGTCGGGTGTGAAAAGTGCCGCCGAGGTGAGCGGTACCAGCGCGAGCGCATAGTCTTCGCGCCCGAAATGCGCGTAGCCGATCAGCTTGTTCACGCTGACGTCCAGCGGAAGTTCCTTGAGCAGGGGATAGAGCACATGCAGTGCCCTTTCGTAATCGGCGGCGAGGTACGCGTCGCGTGCTTGCTGGTAGCGCTGGGGCGCGGTGTCGCCAGCGTCGGGCGGCAGACGCCCGGCGACATCGTGGCGGGGCAGCGAGGGGGGAGGGTGCGTGACATGCATGAGAGGATGGGGGCCGGTTGACAACGTTTCGGATTTTTCCAGGCGCCATGGGTGGGGCGCCTGGGCGGATCCTACGGTTGACGCGGTATCCGTCTCTTTCGATTCGAGGACAAAGCTGTCGTCCGATCGCTCGGTGGGCGCGCATTGGGAAAAGCATGGCGTACCGTACGCCGCGTATGCCCAATTGGCTGGTGTTGGGCCGATGCCGCGAAACCTTTGCCCGGCCAGCAGTGTCGGCGGCTCGCCGTTTCGGCGGTGACGTTGCCGCAAGTGGCGTACCGACCGTACTGGCGTTGCGGCGCCGGATTGTCCCTTGTCACTCAGGCCCGGTTCGCGCGACCATGGCGGATCACCTATGGAGACGCCCCAATGACCACCGAAGCCCTTTTTCGGCAGGACGCCTATCTGCGCCAGTGCGAGGCGCGCATCACGCATATCGACGAGACCGGCATCAGGCTCGATCGCACCGTCTTCTATCCGCTGGGCGGGGGACAAGCGGGCGATGCCGGTGAGTTGGTGCTGGTGGACGGCACTCGCCTCGCCATTGCCGACACGCGCAAGTCAAAACACGAGGGCGCGACGCCCGACGATGCGGTCCATGTGCCCGGCGAGGGCCAGCACGATGTGCTGGCGCGACTCTCGGTCGGCGATATCGTGCAGGCGGAGATCGACTGGGCGCGACGCTTTCGTCACATGCGCTTTCACACGGCGTCGCATCTGATGTGTGCGGTGTTGCCGCATCCGGTGGATGGGTGCAGCATCACCACGGAGTACGCTCGGCTCGATTTCGTGACGAACGAGCCGATCGAGCGAGAGACCGTTGAAGCCGGGTTGGCGGCGCTCGTGGCGGCTGCACGGCCGGTGGCTATCGACAGCATCAGCGACGACGAGATGGCGGCGCGTCCCGAACTGGTGCGCACCATGAGCGTGAAGCCGCCGGTGGGCCTGGGACGCGTGCGTCTGGTGCGTATCGAGGGTATCGATTTGCAGCCGTGCGGTGGCACGCACGTGGCCAATACGGCGGAAATCGGCGCGCTGCGCGTGGCCAAGATCGAGAAGAAGACGTCACGCACGCGTCGTGTGGTATTGGCCTTTGCGTGAGTCTGGCATCATGAGCGCCATCCTTCTCACGCGCGCTCACCTTTCAGGATGATCGATGACGACACCCGCAGGAGCACCTGCTTCGCAAGTACCCCCGTGGCAAACGGTGCTCGATTTCTGGTTCGGCCGTCCGGACGCTCCCGAGTATGGGATGGCGCGGCCCGAGTGGTTCCGTAAGTCGGACGCGTACGACGCGTCGATCCGTACCCACTTCGGCGTGTTGCACGCGCAGGCGCTCGACGGCGAACTCGACGACTGGGCGCAGACGCCGCTCGGGGCGTGCGCGCTGATCGTGGTGCTCGACCAGTTCTCGCGCAATCTCTTTCGGGGGCACGCGAAGGCCTTTGCGGGCGACGCACGGGCGTTGGCCGTGGCGCGGCGCCTGGTCGAGGCGGGCGACGATCAGCGCCTGCCGACACCACAGCATCGTGTTTTCGTCTATCTGCCGTTCGAACACGACGAATCGCTGGAGAGCCAGCACCTTTCGCTGGCCCTGTACGAACCCTTGGCGAAGGCGTTCGGGCTGGTCGATAACCTCGATTACGCGCGCAAGCATGCGGTCGTCATCGAGCGTTTTGGGCGATACCCTCACCGCAACCAGGCCTTGGGACGGACATCGACGCCAGAGGAAATCGCGTTTCTGAAGACGCCGGGATCGTCGTTCTGACGACGGGGATGACGTGTCGCTCAGTCCCGGGGGGCGTCAGACGCCCTCAGCGTTGTCCCGACGCGGCAACGTTGGTGCCAACGGATCGCGCAGAAGCCGATCACGTAGGCGAGCGCTCCGCCGGCCGCCGCACAGGCGGCGAGGCCAGTCGCGAGATGCAGCGTTGCGGTGCCGAAATCGAGGTTCGTCAACTGCGTCCACAAGCTCTCTCTCGCCTTTGTCGCGGCGGCCACCGTCGCTTCGATCTCGGTCTGCGGTGGCCACTCGAACATCCAGCGGCCCAGACGGTGCGCGCCCCAATAGACAAAGGGCGCCGTCAGTGGATTGGTCACCAGCGTGCCGACCGCCGCGAGGAATAGATTTCCGCGTAACAGCGCTGCGGCGAGTATCGCCACGAGCATCTGGCCGACGGGAATCAGAATCCCGAAAAAAACACCGCATGCCAGCCCGATGGCCACGCCTCGCGGCGTGGCTTGCCACAAGGCGCGGCGCAGCAGCAAGCCGGCGTGTGGGCGCAGCCAGCGTGAACGCAGCAGTCGCATCGGGCGAAGCATCTTTAACATCATAGGCAGGTTGCACGTCGAGGAAAGCGTTGACCCAGGCGGGCATGGGGCAGGCGCGCACACGGTGGTCCGCATGCAACGGATGTCTGAGTCCCGGGGGCGGCAGGAGTTCAATCACGCCGCGGGCGACGGCGTGCCGAGCGGTCGTGGTCCCGTGTCTGGCACGAAGAACGGGCGACGGGTGAGGGGGAGGGCTGAAACGCTAGGGGAACCGACACTGCGCAGCCGATGGACTGCGCAGCGATGACGCGGCTGCGCTTAGATCTGTGAACGCTGGTGGGACCAGCGATCGATTTGCGACGGCGTGAAGTGCCGCAGGGTATCGAGCAACGCTTCGGGCGACGCACTGATCTGCAACTGATCCAACTGCGGCCCCTTGAGGAACTGCTCCGTCACCATCGATTTGAGGAACACAATCAACGGATCGTAATACTGATCGACGTTGAGCAGACCGATCGGTTTCGCGTGATAACCGATCTGCAGCCACGTAAAGACTTCGAACAGTTCTTCGCAAGTGCCGATGCCGCCGGGCATGGCAATGAAAGCCTCCGACAGATCGGCCATCATCTGCTTGCGCTGATGCATGTTCTCGACAACATGCAATTGCGTCAGCCCGGTGTGACCGACTTCCCGTTCCATCAGGGCTTTCGGGATGATGCCGATGACTTCGCCGCCGTGCGCCAGCGCGGCGTCGGCAATGATGCCCATCAGCCCGACCTTGCCGCCGCCATACACGAGACGAATGCCCGCTTGCGCCATGCGTCGGCCCAGGTCACGCGCCGCCTCGGCGTAGGCAGGACGTACCCCCGGGGCGGCACCGCAGTAAATACAGATCGATTTGACTTCCGACGCCATGCCTTAATGCGCCCCCTTAGCCGACGATTCTCGCGCCATCCTGTCGTACATCTCGCGCGAGCTCCCTTTCAGATACGGGGCCATTTGCGAGAGGATGTGATAGCTCGACTGATGCAACCCGGCACCGATCTCCGCCGGGTCGTTGTACTTGCGCGGATTCATCACGAACTGGTAGGACAACCAATAGGTGGAGATCACCACCATGTTGGTCGTGACCACCTCGATCTGCTCGGGCGTGATTTCCATTTCGCCCTCGGCCACGAGCAGGTCGCACATTTCGCGCGCAAACCGTTTCTTGTGGCCGACGATCACCTTGAAGTGCGTCTCCAGTGTGCGGTTGCGCGCAAGCAGGTCGTTGAGGTCGCGGTAAAGAAAGCGGAAGCGCCACAGAAATTCGGACATGTATTGCAGGTACGTCCAGACTTCGTCGAGCTTGGGCTTGTGATCGTCGGGCAGCCGCAGTCGCCGTTCGATTTCCTGCTCGAACTGGGCGAAGATGCTGTTGATGATGTCGTCTTTATTGCGGAAGTGATAGTACAGATTGCCCGGGCTGATTTTCATCTCCTCGGCAATCGTGGTGGTCGTGACGTTCGGTTCGCCGATGTCGTTGAAGAGCCGGAGTGACACCTCAAGAATTCGTTCGCGGGTACGGCGCGGCGGCTTTGCTTCCATGTCTGTCGGCCCCGGTAAGCGGCAAGCGTGACGAACGATGTTCTCCGCTTGCGTCTATGAGTTGAATATCAGGTATACGGCGACCGATTATACCCGGCAGCCGCGCGCTGCCAAGCATGGGGGAGGAAGGCGGCGAACGTTATCAGAAAAACGCTGTACGTACCCGTTCGACAATGACGGGCCCGGCGAGCAAGGCCCAGGTGAGCAGGCAAAGGCCGAGCGCGATGAGGACCGCCGCGCTGCCGAAATCCTTGGCACGTTTGGACAGTTCGTGCCGTTCCAGCGAAATGCGGTCGATGGCCGCCTCGATGCTGGAGTTGACCAGCTCGATGATGAGCACGAGCAGCACCGAGCCGATGAGCAGCACGCGCTCGACGGAGGTCACGGGCAGGAAGACCGCCGCCGGCAAGAGGATGGCGGCGAGCGCCAGTTCCTGCCGGAAGGCGCTCTCTTCGAACACGGCGAACTTGAAGCCGGACAAGGAGTATTTCAGGGCACGCCAGGCACGCATGATGCCCCGATTGCCCTTGTACGGATTCGGTTGTTTGTCGCGTGGCGGCGGGTGATCGATGAACAAGCGTCGGGTTCCTCGCCGCAACGGGCTCTGGAGGTGGATCAGACCGCGCTCGCGAGCGACAGCTCGGGTTTGCGCGGATGCAGATGCGAGGCGAACTCTTCGGAGGCCGCCTGCCACGAGAACCGCTCGGCCCAGGCACGCGCACTCGGGCGCGAGACCCTGAGCGCATCGAGACAAGCCTCGCGCAAGTCCTCTCGCAGCGCGCCGCCTTCGCCTTCCGGGCAGCCGTCGAGGACATCGACCGGGCCGGTCACCGGGAAGGCCGCGACCGGCAGGCCGCAAGCCATCGCTTCGAGCAGCACCAGGCCGAACGTGTCGGTACGGCTGGGAAAGACGAATACGTCGGCCGACGCGTAGACCTTCGCGAGTTCGGGCTGCGAAAGCATGCCAAGGTAATTCACGTCGGGGTAGCGCGAGCGCAGTTCGGCCAGTTGCGGCCCTTCGCCCGCAACCCATTTCGAGCCCGGCAAATCCAGTTTCAGGAAGGCCTCGATGTTCTTCTCCACGGCGACACGCCCCACGTAGAGGAAAATCGGATGTGCCGAATTTAGCACATGTGCGTCTTGCGCACGGAAGATGTCAAGGTCGACGCCACGCGTCCAAAGCACCACATTCTGGAAGCCGTTCGCTTCGAGATCGCGCTTGACCACTGGCGTGGGTGCCATCACGGCGTGCGACGCCTTGTGGAACCAGCGCAGAAAGCGGTAGGTTGTCGAGAGCGCAAAGCCGAAGCGCGCCTGCACATACTCCGGGAAGCGCGTGTGATAGGCCGTGGTGAACGGGAAGTCGTTGCGCAGGGCCCATTTGCGCGCGGCCATGCCGAGCGGGCCTTCGGTGGCGATGTGCAGGGCGTCCGGTGCGAAGTCTTCGATGCGCCGTGTCACGCGTGCGCCGGCGAAGAACGCGAGACGGATTTCCGGGTAGGTCGGGCACGGCATCGTGCGGAATTCCTGCGGCGTGAGCAGCTCGACACGATGGCCGGCCGCCTCCAACTGAGCGCGCGTGTTCTTCAACGTGCGGACCACGCCGTTGATCTGCGGATCCCAGGCGTCGGTGACGATCATGATTTTCATCGGGCGCTCCTTCGCGCACATGGCGCGCTTCGGTGACACGCGCGAACTCGCGCGTGAGGGCGCACGTACGACAGCACAGTGCCGTGCGTGCGCGGGGTAAGCGGGGTGAATTCGGGCAAGTGTCTTGGGCCAGCGTCTCGGACTGGCGTCTCCCGAGGTGTGGCGATCATGGCGGCGCGAGGCCGGCCAGGTTCACGGTGCGGGCTCAAGTGCTGACCGTCGCGGTTTTCGCGCGGGCGCGCACGTTGCGTTTTTGCGTCCAGTGGATGATGCGCAGCTCGCCCTCGGTCGTCTCGACCAGCGCTGAGAGGCTCTCCACCCAGTCGCCGTCGTTGCAGTAGAGCAAGCCGTCGATCTCGCGAATCTCGGGCTTGTGGATGTGTCCGCACACCACGCCATCGCAGCCACGGCGGCGCGCTTCGTCGGCCATCACATGCTCGAAGGCCGAAATGAAGTTCACGGCGTTTTTCACCTGGTGTTTCAGATACTGCGACAGCGACCAGTACGGGAAGCCGAAGCGCGTGCGCACACGATTGAACCAGCGGTTGAGTAGCAGGGTGAGGGTGTAGAGCGAGTCGCCCAGATACGCGAGCCACTTGGCGTGCTGAATCACGCCGTCGAACAGATCGCCGTGGGTAACCCACAGACGTTTGCCCGACAGTGTGGTGTGGAACGCCTCGTCGCGCACCGCAATGTCGCCGAACGCCAACCCGCAGAACTGACGTGCCGCTTCGTCGTGATTGCCGGGTACGTAGATCACCTGCGTACCCTTGCGTGCGCGGCGCAGCATTTTCTGCACAACGTCGTTGTGCGCCTGCGGCCAGTGCCAGCCGCGCCGCAGATGCCAGCCGTCGATGATGTCGCCGACCAGGTACAGGTAGTCGGACTCGTGATGACGCAGGAAGTCGAGCAGGTAGTCTGCCTGACACCCTTGGGTGCCGAGGTGGATGTCCGAGAGCCAGATCGTACGGAAGCGGGTGATGCCGTCGGGGGGCGGGTCGAAGGGATCGGGCGTGTCGGGCGGCAGTTCGATCGTGTCGGGCGGGCTGATGGGCGGGGCGGCGGGGCGGCCTGGCGGGGTGTCTGCGAAGTGACCGGCGCGAGCCGCAGACGTTGGGATCGGCAACTCAAAGGTGGGGGTCGTCGTCATACCGGCTCGCACGTCGCGTTGAACATGCGTGCATTGCGCCACGATTTCGTGAAGCGACGATGACAGTCACGATCATGTCGCGAAAGTGGCGTCCAACGTCGCGACGACGCGACAGCGGGACCCGCGCCAGCCAGGGACGCCTCGGATCAGACGGCGCGTGGCAATCCCTGGGCCACGCGCTCGAGCGTCTCGAGCACATGGGCGCGCGCGCGTGGATGCGTGCCCAGCGACACATGTCCGAGCCGGTCGAGCGCGATGTTGTGGGCACCGGGCAGCACGCAAGTGCGCACCGGATAGACGACGTTGTCGTGAAACGTGTAAATCGACGTGATGCGCGCACGTTGCGTTTGCGTTTCGCGACTGGCGAGCGCCGCGAGCCATTCGCTGCCGACGCCCATCTGGCGAGCGTTGGTGCCGAGGCCATGGCGCGCATGCAGGGTGCCGAAGTGCGGCGAGCCGAGCGTGATGGTGTGAGCGACCGGCAGGGTGGGCGCGTGGCGCAGGCAGGCACGCGCCGCGAGTCCGCCCATGCTGTGGCCGATGATGACGACGGGCAGCCGGGTGCGTTCGGCAAGGGCGCGCGTGGCATTGGCAATCGTGGGGGCGTAATCGTCGATGTCGCCGAACATTGGGCCAAGATTGACGGCGTCGCAGTCGTAGCCCGCGTCGGCGAGATGGCGCGAGAAACGCAGCCAGAACGCGCGATTGCAGCCGTAACCATGCAACAGCAATACCGAGACGGGGCGCGCCGGGCCACGCGGCAGCGGCAGCCGGGCGGTGCTGAACCACGGTTGGCAGAGATCGAGCAGGAAGATCGACGCCGCGCATTCGTAGGCCCATACGGCCGCATGGGTGCCGGCGGTGGCGCGCCGCTCCGGCGACGGGTCGCCCTGGGCGGCCATGACGAAGCCGGCCGCAAGGCCGATGGCGTGGGCGACGGGCAACCATAGCACCGTCCATAACAAAGTCGTCCAGGGGCTATGCCAAACGGTCCACGTGGCGACGGCGACGATGAGCGATAGCCCGATTTCGATGCCGCCGTAGATCAGGTGGGCGCGCGAGGCGCGCGGGGCAGGGCGGGCAGCGGGGGGCGCTGTGGTCATTTGCCCAGCACGCTCACGAGACGCGTGCCGGCGAGCCGGTCATGAATGAACTGGTGATCCGGCATCACGCGCATGGCCAAGGCCCAGAGCACGATCCAGCCGGTGAGCAACGCCACGCTGCCCCAGCCCGTGATTCCGAGTCCCCAGTCGAGCGCCATGGCCGGCAGCACCCACAACCATGCGAGCGCGTAACGCGCGACAGCGCGGGCAGTGCGCACCGGTTGTCCATGCGCGTCGACCAGACGGATTTTCCACGTCTTCATCGCGAGCGTCTGGCCACCGTGGGTCCAGAACCAGACGAAGTACGCGCCAAGTACAAGAAACAGCCAGGCTTGCATGGCATGCCGGTGCATCAGGCCGCTGCGCTGCTGGGTGAGGGCGCTGAACAGGTAGCCGGCAAGGAACAGCACGCCGAAGAGCAGCAGCGATTCGTAGAGCATCGAGAGCAGGCGGCGGCGTAGCGTCGGCACAGCGTAGCCATCCGGTTCGATGCCGGACGGCACGTCTGGCGAGGGTGCGGTGTCGGGCGAGCGGTGCGGCGTGGCGGGCTGGGTGGCGGAGTCGGTCATCGCGGCGTGGTCTGGGATTTTTGTCGGGTGCCTGGCGCCCGTGCCGGCATGGGGCAGTGGCGGCGGGCATGTCGCGTCCTGTGCCGCACATTATGCGCAAGAATGTGCCGGCGAGCCAGCCAGTCGGCGGGGGCGTTCGAACGCATAAAGACAAACGGCCGCCCGGGGGGGCGGCCGTTGCGGCATGACAATGGCCAGGGGCGGCTGGCGTCAGGCGTCAGTTGTGATGATAAATCTCGGCGTTGAAGACGGCGTCGCCATTCTTGTCGCCGTTTGCCGTGCCCGCGCTCGCCGGCGTCGCTCCTGGCGACGGTGCGGCAGAAGTCGGCATCGATTGCCCGGTCGCCGGTGCTGCCGCGCCCGATGCCACCGGCGCCGGCAACGCGCCATTCTTGCCCGGGGTGCCGGCCTCCTTGCGATGCACTGCAGCGTACGGATTTTTCACGCCTGGGCGGCCCGACGGCGGTGCGCTGACCACGTTCGGACGGTTGGCCTGCTTTCGGTCGTCCGCGGCAAGGCGCTTTTTCTGTTCTTCGGTGAGCTGCTGATACTGCTGCCACATCTGCGCTTTTCGCTCGGGCGGCAGCGTCTTGGCATTCTGATAACTCTCTCGCGCCAGCTTGCGCTGCTCGGGCGTCAGGCGCACCCAGTCCGCCATGCGGTCATGCAGGCGCTTGCGGCTTTCCGGTGACAGCGTATGAAAGCGCTTGGCAATCTCGATCCACTTCTCGCGCTGACGCTCGCTCATGCGATTCCAGTCCTGGGCGAGCGGCGCGAGCGCCTCTCGCTGGCCGGCCGTGAGCTTGGCCCAGTAACCGCCGGGCGATGCCATAGACGTCGCCGCAGCGCCGCTCGCGGTCGCACCGCTGGCCGTCAGATTGCCGACCGGCCCATTGGTGGGGGTGGCGCCGTCGGGGGCAGATGCGCCGGCCATGACCGGAGGCACGTCGGACACCGCTTCAGGCGCGTGCGTGTGGCGCAGCGCGGCCGTGCCGGCGATCGCGGCCGCGATCAGCGCGGCGAGCAGAAGAAATACATTGCGTCGCGTCACGGGGGGGGCTTGGGTAGGGGGGCTACTGGGCACGCTTCACATAGGCGTTGAAGCCATGGTCGGCATAGGCCGACAACGGGAGTTCGTCGCTCAATACGGCGGCATCGATGTCTGCCAAGTCCTGAATGTGTTGCTGATGCTCCCAGTACGCGAGTCCCGCCAGGCCGATCACCAATGCGGCAAGCGGCCAGAGCAGCCCGAGACGGCGCAGCTTGTCGAACGTGCGGCGCGGGCCGCCGGCTTCCGACGATGGCATGGCGCCGACACCGGCGAGCACCAGCGCCGGTTGCACGATGGCCACCGGTTCGGGCTTTTTGCGCGCGAGCGCCTCCTGACGAGCGGCGGCCAGCCGGGCCGCGATATTCGGCGACGGCGCATCGGACGCTTCGTCCAGCGCACGTCGCACGCGATGTGCGAAGCGGAGTTCCCTCGTTTCCAGATCGTGACTCATAACCTGATCCCTTTTGCCTTCAACGCCTGCGCCAACGCATGGGTGGCGCGCGAGCAGTGCGTCTTGACGCTGCCCTCCGAGCACCCCATCGTGGCGGCCGTCTCGGCAACGTCCATATCTTCCCAGTAACGCATGAGGAAGGCTTCTCGTTGACGTGTCGGCAGTTTCTGTATTTCCGCGTCGATGAGCGAGAGGATTTCGGCGCGCGAAACGGTCTCTTCGCTGCTCTCGGTCTGCACAGACCCATCCTCGGCCAATAAGGTTTCCAGAGGATCGAAGTCGTCGCGTTCGTCGTCGCCCGGGCCCGCGAGATTTGAGAATAGCGTGACCCAGGTGTTACGCACCTTTTGCCGACGGAAATAGTCGTGAATGGCGTTCTGGAGAATGCGCGTGAACAGCAGCGGCAGGTCGGCCGGCGGCTTGTCGCCGTATTTTTCGGCCAGGCGGATCATCGCATCCTGAACGATATCGAGGGCGGCCTCGTCGTCGCGTACGGCATAGACGGCCTGCTTGAAGGCGCGCCGTTCGATGCCCGCGAGAAAATCCGCCAGTTCCTTGTCAGATGCCATCCGGTGGGGTGCACGCAGCGTTGCGCGCTGCGCCTTTGAAATGCCATGTAAGCGTAAAGGCCACGTAAAGATTCATGTAGCCGGTGCGGATGCTACCAAAAACGCGCTGTGCTGTAACCGCTTTTGCTTCCGGTGGTGCCGGTTTGCGACGGCGCCGGGCTCGCCAGCTTCCTATCGTGTGAAGATTGTGCACCGGCTTGGGGCGGCGTGGGGCATGGCGTGGGGATTCTGCGAGGCCGACTTTGCAGTCATGCTGCAAATGCATAAACCTGCTTGACCATTTTGCTGCAAACCGGTAATGTTGCCAGTTCGCAATATCTGTGATTGTCTCAATATCGGCACGCCTATCCGGGGTGTCCATCATTCAGACGCGCAGCTTGAGCCCGAACCACAAGTTCGCGGGGAGAGCACCCGATCAAAATTTTTGCCGAAACTTTGAAAGGTCGACGATGAATATGCCAAGCGCGGAATTCTCCGAGGCGGAAGCTACACGCCACCAAAATACTTCCGAAGACATGATTGGCGCCGAGATTCTCGTGCGCTCGCTTCAGGAAGAAGGGGTCGAACATCTGTGGGGTTATCCCGGCGGTTCGGTTCTCTACATCTACGACGAACTCTACAAGCAGGACAAGATCCAGCACATCCTGGTGCGCCATGAGCAAGCCGCCGTGCATGCGGCCGACGCTTATTCGCGCTCCACCGACAAGGTCGGCGTGTGTCTCGTGACGTCCGGCCCCGGCGTGACCAATGCGGTCACCGGGATTGCCACGGCGTACATGGATTCGATCCCGCTCGTCATCATCACCGGGCAGGTGCCCACGGCCGCCATCGGCCAGGACGCCTTCCAGGAATGCGACACGGTCGGCATTACCCGCCCGTGCGTCAAGCACAACTTCCTCGTGAAGGATGTGCGCGATCTCGCCGCAACCATCAAGAAAGCCTTCTATATCGCCAAGACGGGCCGTCCGGGTCCGGTGCTGGTTGATATTCCGAAGGACGTGTCCAAGGCGCGCTGCCGCTTCGACTATCCGAAGTCGGTGTCGCTGCGCTCGTACAATCCGGTCACGAAGGGGCACTCGGGCCAGATCCGCAAGGCGATGAGCCTGCTGCTCTCGGCCAAGCGTCCCTATATCTATACGGGCGGCGGCATCATTCTGGCCGACGCGTCGAAGGAACTGAACCAGTTCTGCGACCTGCTCGGCTATCCGGTGACCAACACGCTCATGGGCCTGGGCGGGTATCGTGCGAGCGATCCCAAGTTCCTCGGCATGCTGGGCATGCACGGCACCTACGAAGCGAACATGGCCATGCAGCACTGCGACGTGCTCATCGCCATCGGCGCGCGCTTCGACGACCGTGTGATCGGCAATCCGGAACACTTCTCCGAGCGTGCGCGCAAGATCATTCACGTCGATATCGACCCGTCGTCGATTTCCAAGCGTGTGAAGGTCGATATCCCGATCGTCGGCGACGTGAAGGAAGTGCTGCGCGAGATGATCGAAAACCTGCAAACCGCGGAGCAGGGCCCGGACACCGGGGCGCTGGCCGACTGGTGGAAGCAGATCGAGGAATGGCGCTCGCGCGATTGCCTCGCGTTCGATCGCCAGAGCGAAATCATCAAGCCGCAACATGTGGTCGAGACGTACTGGAAGCTCACCGACGGCGAAGCCTTCGTGTGCTCGGACGTCGGCCAGCACCAGATGTGGGCGGCGCAGTATTACCGCTTCAACAAGCCGCGCCGCTGGATCAACTCGGGCGGCCTGGGCACGATGGGCTTCGGCCTGCCGGCGGCCATGGGCGTGAAGATGGCGCACCCGGATGCCGAAGTCGCCTGTATCACCGGCGAAGGCTCGATCCAGATGTGCATCCAGGAACTCTCGACGTGCCTGCAATACCGCACGCCGATCAAGATCCTGTCGCTCAACAACCGCTATCTGGGCATGGTTCGCCAGTGGCAGCAGATCGAATACAGCAAGCGCTACTCCAGTTCGTACATGGACGCGCTGCCCGACTTCGTGAAGCTTGCCGAGGCGTACGGTCATGTGGGCATTCGCATCGAGAAGTCGTCGGACGTCGAGCCCGCACTGCGCGAGGCGTTGCGCCTGAAGGATCGTACGGTATTCATGGATTTCCAAACGGATCCCACCGAAAACGTCTGGCCGATGGTCCAGGCGGGCAAGGGCATCAGCGAGATGCTGCTCGGTTCGGAAGATCTGTAAGCCGAGGCGCGCGCCGACAGTCGCCGCCGGTCAGGCCGGCGCGGGCGCGACGTCCCCACACTAGGACAATCCGGGATACACCATGAGGCATATTATTTCTGTTTTGCTCGAGAACGAGCCGGGCGCGCTGTCGCGTGTGGTCGGCCTGTTTTCGGCGCGTGGCTACAATATCGAGACCCTCACCGTCGCGCCGACCGAAGATCGGTCGCTCTCGCGCATGACGGTGGTCACGACGGGCTCCGACGACGTCATCGAACAGATCACCAAGCACCTGAACCGGCTCATCGAGGTGGTGAAGGTGGTCGATCTGACCGAAGGGGCGCATATCGAACGTGAGCTGATGCTCATCAAGGTGCGCGCCGTGGGCAAGGAGCGAGAAGAGATGAAGCGGATGTCGGATATTTTCCGCGGCCGCATCATTGACGTTACTGAAAAGACCTATACGATCGAACTGACCGGGAATTCGTCGAAACTCGACGCCTTCATCGACGGGCTCGATCGTACGGCGATTCTCGAGACGGTTCGTACCGGTGGCTCGGGCATCGGGCGCGGTGAGCGCATCCTGAAAGTCTGATCGGTAGCGGCAACGCGGTAAGCGGATTTCGATCCATTCTGATTTGAGTAATTTTTTGGCATTACGGGACAATTCCAAATGAAAGTTTTCTACGACAAAGACGCCGACCTCTCCCTCATCAAGGGCAAGCAAGTGACGATCATCGGCTATGGCTCGCAAGGCCATGCCCACGCCCAGAACCTGAAGGACAGCGGTGTGAACGTGACGGTCGGTCTGCGCAAGAATGGCGCTTCGTGGAACAAGGCGGTCGGCGCCGGCCTGAACACCAAGGAAGTGGCGGAAGCCGTGAAGTCGGCCGACATCGTCATGATGCTGCTGCCGGACGAGCAGATCGGCGACGTGTACAAGAACGAAGTGCATGGCAACATCAAGGAAGGCGCCGCCCTGGCCTTCGCGCACGGCTTCAACGTGCATTACGGCTGCGTGATTCCGCGTGCTGACCTCGACGTCATCATGATCGCCCCGAAGGCCCCGGGCCACACGGTGCGCTCGACGTACTCGCAAGGCGGCGGCGTGCCCCACCTGATCGCCGTGGCACAGGACAAGTCGGGCGCCGCGCGCGACATCGCCCTGTCGTACGCTGCCGCAAACGGCGGCGGCCGTGCCGGCATCATCGAAACGAACTTCCGCGAAGAAACGGAAACCGACCTGTTCGGCGAGCAAGCCGTGCTGTGCGGCGGTACCGTCGAGCTGATCAAGGCCGGTTTCGAAACGCTGGTCGAAGCCGGTTATGCGCCGGAAATGGCCTACTTCGAGTGCCTGCACGAACTCAAGCTGATCGTCGACCTGATCTATGAAGGCGGCATCGCCAACATGAACTACTCGATCTCGAACAACGCCGAGTACGGTGAGTACGTCACCGGCCCGCGCGTCGTGACCGAAGAGACGAAGAAGGCGATGAAGCAGTGCCTGACCGATATCCAGACCGGCGAGTACGCCAAGTCGTTCATCCTGGAAAACAAGGCGGGTGCCCCGACCCTGATCTCGCGTCGTCGCATCACGGCCGAGCACCAAATCGAGCAAGTGGGCGGCAAGCTGCGGGCAATGATGCCGTGGATCGCCAAGAACAAGCTCGTCGACCAGTCGAAGAACTAAGTACGACGCGCCGCAAGATGCGTACGCCCGGCAGCGTGTGGGCGTCCACTGGCGGCGCACGGCAGGCGGCTTGGGCGCGTCAAGCGCATCGCGCGTTTGAGCGCCGGAACCGCCGCGCCTGGCCGTCCGTTTTGCTGTAGCTGTCGCTATGGCAAGGCGGACGGCTTTTTTCGTTTCCTCTCCCCCCCGCATCGACCGTGAACTGACATCGTGGCACCTCGATGTGGCCGGCTTTGCGGTGGCGACGCCGATCGGTCGATTGGGGAAAAAGTGTCGCCGCGCCGCGCGCATTGCTACAATGCCGCCACGTCACGGTTTGGCCCAACGCAGGCCGACCCGCTCACTCAACCGTTTTACCAAGGACGCGAGTTCAATCGCATGAATTATCCTCACCCGATCATTGCCCGCGAGGGCTGGCCCTTCCTGGGTATCGCCGTCGCCGTGGCGCTCGTCGTGCACTTCATGGCCGGCGTGCTGTGGGCCGCGCCGTTCTGGGTGATCGCCCTGTTTGTCCTGCAGTTCTTCCGGGATCCGCCGCGACAGGTGCCGCAGCAGGCCGGCGCCGTACTTTCGCCCGCCGACGGACGCATCGTGGCCATCGAAACCACGCAAGATCCGTACGCTGGTCGTGAAGCGTTGAAGATCAGCGTGTTCATGAACGTTTTCAACGTGCACTCGAATCGTGCCCCGGTTGACGGCACGGTGACCAAGGTGGAATATTTCCCGGGACGTTTCTTCAACGCCGATCTCGACAAGGCATCGCTCGAAAACGAGCGCAATGCGCTGGTGATCGACGTGGGGGGGCAGATCGTCACGAGCGTGCAGGTCGCAGGACTCATCGCGCGCCGGATTTTGTGCTACGTGAAGGTGGGCGATACGCTTTCGCGCGGTCAGCGTTACGGTTTCATTCGTTTCGGTTCACGGGTCGACGTGTACCTGCCGCTGGGCTCGCGTCCGCGCGTGACCATCGGCGAGAAGGTGTCGGCCACCTCGACGATCCTGGCCGAGCTGTAAGCCACTCGAGCCCACGGACCACGGCCGTGTGCGGCGGCGCGACTTCCTGTCGTGCGTCACCGTGTCGCGGCCTGCAACGGCTTTCGCTTCTTGCGTTCCAATCGCGGTGATCCGATGCGGGATCGCCCGCTGTCATAGCATCGTCAAGGAGGTCCGCATGCCGGAAAACCATCGCGGCCGCTTGCGCAATAATGTCAGGCATCTTTCGGCGTTCAGCCGTCACAACCATTCATCCGCAGAGCCATTGATGAACGAAGACCACGACCACGGTGTGGAGGACGATCTGCCGGTGCGCCCGCGCAATCGCGGCATCTACCTGTTGCCGAACGCCTTTACGACCGCCGCGCTGTTCTGCGGCTTCTTCGCGATCGTGCAGGCCATGAACGATCGTTTCGAGCAGGCCGCCATCGCGATCTTCTTCGCCATGGTGCTCGATGGCATGGACGGGCGCGTGGCACGTATGACCAACACGCAGAGCGCGTTCGGCGAGCAATACGATTCGCTCTCGGACATGACCTCGTTCGGCGTAGCGCCGGCGTTGGTGATGTACGAATGGATTCTCCATGAGATCGGCAAGTGGGGCTGGCTCGCCGCGTTCGTCTACGTGGCCTGCGCGGCTTTGCGGCTGGCGCGCTTCAATACGAACATCGGCGTGGTCGACAAGCGCTTCTTCCAGGGCTTGGCGAGTCCGGCGGCCGCGGCGCTTATTGCCGGTTTCGTGTGGATTACGATCGACAACAAATTACCGGTCAACGTTTTCTGGATGCCCTGGGTGGCGTTCGGGCTGACGATTTACGCGGGGATGTCGATGGTATCGAATGCGCCGTTCTATAGCGGCAAGGCGCTCGATGTGCGCCAGCGGGTGTCGTTCGGCGTGGTGCTGCTCTTCATGGTCGGCTTCATTCTCGTGTCGTCCGACCCGCCGCTGGTGCTCTTCGGCATGTTCTGCCTGTACAGCGTTTCCGGCTATGTGCTCTGGGCCTTCCGCTTTCTGAAGGGGCGCCGGCAGCGCATTTTCGGCGACGTCGACGAATAACGGTGGCAAAACAAGGGGCGTCTCGGTGCGCCCCTTGTCACATTCGCCTGTCAGGCTTGCCGGGCGATCGTTTGCGGTGCGATGTTGTAGTCTTGCGAATGCAGGCCGGAAGTTTCCCCTGGCCCGGGCAGGTCGTGGCAACGCTGAGCCGACCCGGTGCCGTTTCCATGGTTCGACGTGACGAAGGAGCAAGCATGGGCATTCTGGACTTTGTGAAAGAAGCCGGCGAGGCATTGTTGGGCGGCCAGGCGCAAGCCGCAGAGGCGCCCGCGCCGGGGCCTGACGCGGACGAAGCCAACCGCAACGCGGCCGACGCCATCGAGGCGTACATCAAGACGCAGAACCTCGACGCGACCGGCCTGACCGTCACGTTCGACGGCGCATCGCGCACGGTGACGGTGTTCGGCGTGGCCCCGGATCAAGCGACCAAGGAAAAGATCCTGCTGTGCTGCGGCAACGTGAAGGGTGTCGAGAAGGTAGACGACCGGATGTCGGTGTCGACGGCGTCGGCCGAGGCGACGTTTCACACCGTGGAGAAGGGCGATACCTTGTCGGCGATCTCGAAGAAGGTCTATGGTGACGCCAACCGATACAACGCCATTTTCGAGGCCAACAAGCCGATGCTCTCCAGCCCGGACCGAATCTATCCGGGACAGGTGCTGCGCATTCCAGTGGCCTGATCGTCGTTTGTCTCGTGATATCCAGCCCGGCGCCGTGCCGGGCTGTTCATGGGGGGGAGCAGGCAGGATCGCGGGCTCGCGGGCGCCTGTCTGCATGCGGCTTGCGGCCCGCGCCGCGCGTTGCGAAATCACCCGATTGCGACTATATTGGCGCTCATGATTTCAGGCGCCACCCCGGCTTCGGACCTTCCTCTCGCACCGCCAACGCTATGCCATTCCCCCGTTCGCGGGCCGGCCATGCCTGCGCGCGTCGCGCGCTGATTTCCTCCCGGTAGTTGCCCGCCCGTCCGACGATCCGTCCGCCCATGTTGCCTGCTGCGTGAGCACAGTGTCGTGGGCGGCCAGGCGTCCTTCGGCTTGCGACTGCGCCGCCCCCGGACATCTAGAACGAACTGAACCCTACAAGATCCCCACTGGAGAAAGTCATGGCCGACAAGCTGATCATTTTCGATACGACCTTGCGCGACGGTGAACAGTCGCCCGGCGCGTCGATGACGCGCGATGAGAAGATTCGCATCGCCCGTCAGCTGGAGCGTCTGCGCGTGGACGTGATCGAAGCCGGCTTCGCCGCCAGCTCGAACGGCGACTTCGAGGCCATCCGGGCCATTGCCGGCATCATCAAGGACAGTACCGTCTGCTCGCTTGCGCGTGCCAACGATCGCGATATCGCCCGCGCCGCCGAGGCCCTCAAGGGCGCGAACTCGTCGCGTATCCATACGTTCATCGCCACGTCGCCGCTGCACATGGAGAAGAAGCTGCGCATGAGCCCGGATCAGGTGCTCGAGCAGGCGAAACTCGCCGTGCGATATGCGCGTCAGTTCACCGACAATATCGAATTCTCACCGGAAGACGGCAGCCGCTCCGAGCTGGATTTCCTTTGCCGCGTGCTGGAAGCCGTCATCAACGAAGGCGCGACGACCATCAACGTGGCCGATACCGTGGGTTACGGCGTGCCGGAACTTTACGGCCAGCTCGTACGCACGCTGCGCGAGCGTGTGCCGAATTCGGACAAGGCGGTCTGGTCGGTGCACTGCCACAACGATCTGGGCATGGCCGTCGCGAACTCGCTGGCGGGGGTGCAGTTGGGGGGCGCGCGTCAGATCGAATGCACGATCAACGGTCTGGGCGAGCGCGCGGGCAATACGGCACTCGAAGAAGTCGTGATGGCGATCAAGACCCGCAAGGATTACTTCGGTCTGGAGCTCGGCATCGATACGACGCAAATTGTGCCGGCCTCGAAGCTCGTCTCGCAGATCACCGGCTTCAGCGTTCAGCCGAACAAGGCGGTGGTGGGCGCCAACGCGTTTGCGCACGCCTCGGGCATCCACCAGGACGGCGTGCTCAAGGCGCGCGACACCTACGAGATCATGCGGGCGGAAGATGTGGGCTGGACCGCCAACAAGATCGTGCTCGGCAAGCTCTCGGGCCGCAACGCCTTCAAGCAGCGCCTTCAGGAGCTGGGCATCGAGATGGCGTCGGAGCAGGACGTGAATGCCGCGTTCGCTCGCTTCAAGGAACTGGCTGACCAGAAGGCTGAAATCTTCGACGAGGACATTCTGGCGATCGTCTCGAATGAAGCGCAGGCCGACAGCAGCGAGCATTTCCATCTCGTGTCGATGGCGCAACATTCCGAGACGGGCGAGCGCCCGAGCGCCCGCGTGGTCTTCACCGCGCAGGGTAAGGAACTCATGGGAGACGCCGAGGGTAACGGCCCGGTCGACGCCGTGCTCAATGCCATCGAATCGCAGGTGCAAAGCGGCGCCGAGCAACTGCTGTATTCGGTGAACGCGATCACGACGGGTACGCAATCGCAGGGTGAGGTGACGGTGCGACTGTCGAAGGGCGGGCGCATCGTGAATGGCGTGGGCACAGATCCCGATATCGTTGCGGCGTCTGCCAAGGCGTATCTGTCGGCGCTCAACAAGCTGTATTCGAAGGCCGAGAAGCTCAACCCGCAACTGACGCCGTAAGCGAGGGCGCACTGGCGCCGTTTACGACCGATCCATGGCACGACACGCCCGCCTCCGGACATCCGGCAAGCGGGCGTTTTGCTGTTGGTGGGGCTCGAAATGCGATCAGAACAGGTCGTGATCGAACTTCTCGTGTAGCGGATCGGGGCTGATCTGGGTCGTCTTGACGATGCCGTCCGCATCGAAATAGAAGTTCATCATCGAGTACCAGACGTCGTCCTGCTTGAAGCGATAAGTCCAGACTTCGCGCTTCATGAGGGGGAAGTACGACGTTTCGACCGGTTCGCCGAAGTGATGCAGCACGTCGGTTTTCGTCCACTTGTCGATCTCGACCTTGTTGAACTCCGGCATCGAGAGCACTTGCGCGGTACCCAGCAGGCGGCCTTGAGCGTCGAAATCGGCGGCGATCGTCTCTTCGCCGAACGGCTTGGTTGGATAGAGCCAGCGCGTCACGCCGGGGGTGAGCGGATAGATTTCCCTGGGTTTGCCCAGCCTTGCTTGCACCTCGGCCTGCGAGGCGTTGGGGGAAATGGTTTGCCACGGGGGCGTGTAGCAGGCGCTCAGCGATAGCGCGAGTGCGCCGCCCAAGAGCCAGCGCAGTGCCGCGGCGGGGCGTGAAGCGCCGGGCAAGGCGGCGGCGGTGTTCGGGGGGGCGATGCCCGCGCGCGCCCGAGTCGAATCAGTCATGAATGGCCTCGCGTCAGAGGAAGACGGCCGCAGAGCGGCATGTCGATAGCATACCGCCGTGTCGCGCGTTCCGGGGTGGGGCGGCTTGCCGGGGGCGGGTGGGGGCGTTATGATTCGCGCCGACACAGTCTCAGAGGCCTCGATGAAAGTTCATGACTTGCTGGCGCGCTTGAGCGCGGTGTTGTGCGCCGCTGGCTTGCTGGCCGCGACCAGCCTTGCCCACGCGGCACCGCCGATCCGGCTGGGGGGGGGCGGGGGG
>NZ_KB290514.1:24810-36496 GCF_000282835.1 Pandoraea sp. B-6
GGTCCCTTCGGCAATGCGGGCGCCATGGTCGAGCGCAATTTGCGGTTCGCGATCGAACGCGTGAATGCGCGCGGTGGGGTGAAGTTGCGCGACGGCGCCCATCCGTTCGAGTTGACGGTGTTCGACAGCAAGGGCGGCGTCGAAGACAGCCTGGTGCAACTCAAGGCTGCCGGCGATTTGGGCATCCCATTCGTCTTCCAAGGCAACAGTTCGGCCGTTGCGTCGGCGTTGATCGATGCCATCAACAAACGCAATGCGCGCGATCCCGGGCAGCGCATGCTGTTCTTCAATTACTCGGCCGTCGACACGGCGCTCACCAACGAGCAGTGCAGTTTCTGGCATTTCGCCTTCGACGCCAATGCCGCCATGCGCATGCAGGCGTTGACCGAGGCCATCAAACAAGATCCGAGCATCCAGAAGGTCTACCTGCTCAACCAGGACTACAGCTTTGGCCGGCAGGTCGCCGGGCTCGCCCGACAGATGATTGGCGCCAAGCGCCCGGACGTGCAGATCGTGGGTGAGCAGTTCAGCCCGGTGGGGCGCGTGAAGGACTTCACGCCCTATCTTGCGCGCATTCGCGCGGCAGGTGCCGATACGGTGGTGACGGGGAGTTGGGGCAACGACCTGACCTTGCTCGTCAAGGCCGCACGCGAACAGGGGATGGAGCTCAAGTTCTACACGTTCTATGGCAACGCCCTCGGCGCGCCGGCAGCACTGGGCGAGGCCGGGGTTGGCCGCGTGTACGCCGTGGCCGAATGGCACCCGAACGTGGGCGGCGAGGCGTCGGATGCGTTCTACAAGGCGTTCCGTGCGCGTTATCCGGAGGCGCGCGACGACTATGCGCTGCTGCGCATGAGCGTGATGATCGACATGATCGCCGCGGCGCTCGAGCAGGCCGGCACCACCGATGTGACGACCGTGGCGCGGGCGCTGCAGAACCGCCGGATTCGCGAGGCGCCGGTCGACGCATGGATGCGTCCGAACGACCACCAGCTGATCGAGCCGTTGTACGTGTCGGTCATGCGCCGCGCGGGCGAGCCGGGGGTGAAGTTCGACAACGAGGGCTCGGGCTTTGGGTTCAAGACAGTGCTCGAGCTGCCCGCCAATAAGGTGGCATTGCCCAGTACTTGCCGGATGGCCCGCCAGCGGTGAATGGCCGGGAAGGGCAGAAGGGCTGGCGTGACGGGAAAAATAATTGGTCGAAATTTTCCGGATAATCCGTTGAAATTGTCCGGATTATTTGGTGGAGCGTCCGGTTTTCAGCGCTCAAGCCGTTCGCTCGGCCCCGTCTGAGGCGGCGTGGCGAGGAAAAGTATGGCATCCGGGAGGCAACTCCCGTATAATCGCGCACTTGCAGTTTTGTTTATGTGCGGCAATGCCGCGCATGTTTTTGTAAGTTCACGGCACGGCCATTCTTCCGTGACCGCGTGTATCCAAAGGAAAGCAAATGACTACCGCAATGACCAAGAAGTCGGACGTCGTGGCGCAATTCGCCCGTGCCGCTAACGATACCGGCTCCCCCGAAGTGCAAGTTGCGCTGCTCACCACGCGCATCAACGAACTGACGCCGCACTTCAAGGCGCACATGAAGGATCACCACAGCCGCCGCGGTCTGCTGCGCATGGTGAGCCGTCGCCGCAAGCTGCTCGATTACCTCAAGGGCAAGGACGCAGATCGTTACCGCGCCCTGATCGAGAAGCTGGGCCTGCGTAAGTAAGCGATTGCGATTACGACGAGATGCCTGTATCAGCGTGCTGATGCAGGCATTTTGTTTTTGGGCGCTCCCTGACGGATGTCCTGAGGATGTCCGGCCGGTCGCGTACCTCACCGTTGGGCTGGGTTCTCCCCGGTTCCAGCAGTTCCTGTAGTTCCCACTTTATGGGGCCTCGTCGATAAGCAGGGCTTGTGTCATTCCAGCGTCGCCCGAGCGATGCCAATGCCTACGCGCCAAGGTGCCGGGCAACGCTGGAATGGCATAACACTCCCCCCTGCGAGGCGTCGGGATCACCCCGGCAGCGATATCGCGCCGCTGCTGCATTCGCGCGATTCGATATAGGAGTGCAAATGTTCAATAAAGTCGTCAAGTCTTTCCAATGGGGACAAAACACGGTTCGCATGGAGACGGGTGAGATTGCTCGCCAGGCATCCGGTGCCGTGCTCGTCGACATGGACGATACGGTCGTGCTGGCCACGGTCGTGGGTGCGAAGAGCGCCAAGTCGGGGCAGGATTTCTTCCCGCTGACCGTCGACTATCTGGAAAAGACTTACGCCGCCGGCAAGATCCCGGGTGGCTTCTTCAAGCGTGAAGGCCGTCCGTCGGAAAACGAAACGCTGACGTCGCGCCTGATCGACCGCCCGATCCGCCCGCTCTTCCCGGAAGGCTTCTACAACGAAGTCCAGGTGGTTGTGCAGGTCGTTTCGCTGAACCCGGAAGTGCCGGCGGATATCCCGGCCCTGATCGGCGCATCGGCAGCGCTGTCGATCTCCGGTCTGCCGTTCAACGGCCCGGTAGGCGCTGCGCGCGTGGCCTACGTCGACGGTCAGTACGTGCTGAATCCGTCGCGTGAGCAGATCGCCCAGTCGAAGCTCGACCTCGTCGTTGCCGGTACGGAGCAAGCCGTGCTGATGGTCGAATCGGAAGCGAAAGAGCTGCCGGAAGACGTGATGCTGGGCGCCGTGGTGTTCGGTCACGATCAAATGCAAACGGCGATCAACGCCATTCACGATCTGGTGCGCGACGCAGGCAAGGCCGAGTGGGATTGGGCCCCGGCCGCGAAGAATGAAGCGCTGATCGCACAGGTGTCGGCACTGGCGGACGCCTCGCTGCGCGCCGCTTACCAGACGCGCGAAAAGCAAGCGCGTACGCAACAACTGCGCGCCGTGACCAGCGACGTGATCGCCAAGCTGGGCGAAGCGGCGAGCGCCAAGGGCGAAGCCGCGCCGGACAGTATCGAAGTGGGCAACATCCTGTTCGATCTGGAAGCCAAGATCGTGCGTAGCCAGATTCTGGCTGGCGAGCCGCGTATCGACGGCCGCGACACGCGCACCGTGCGCCCGATCTCGATCCGCACCGGCGTGCTGCCGCGTGCCCACGGTTCGGCGCTGTTCACGCGTGGCGAAACGCAGGCCCTCGTGGTGGCCACGCTCGGCACCAAGAGCGACGAGCAGATCATCGACGCGCTGCAAGGCGAGTACCGCGATCGCTTCATGCTGCACTACAACTTCCCGCCGTTCTCGACGGGTGAAACGGGTCGCGTGGGTTCGCCCAAGCGCCGCGAAATCGGTCACGGCCGTCTGGCCAAGCGCGCTTTGGTGGCGTGCCTGCCGGGCGCCGACGATTTCGGTTACACCGTGCGTGTGGTGTCGGAAATCACCGAATCGAACGGTTCGTCGTCGATGGCGTCGGTGTGCGGTGGCAGCCTCGCCATGCTGGACGCCGGTGTGCCGCTGACGGCGCCGGTCGCCGGTATCGCGATGGGCCTGATCCTCGAAGGCAACAAGTTTGCCGTGCTGACCGATATTCTCGGCGACGAAGATCACCTGGGCGACATGGACTTCAAGGTGGCGGGTACGTCGAACGGCGTCACCGCACTGCAGATGGACATCAAGATCCAGGGCATCACGAAGGAAATCATGCAGGTCGCCCTGGCGCAAGCCAAGGAAGGCCGTCTGCATATTCTCGACAAGATGGCGCAAGCGCAGTCGGGCGTGCGTACGGAACTGTCGGAATTCGCGCCGCGCATGGTCACCATCAAGATCAACCCGGAAAAGATCCGTGACGTGATCGGCAAGGGCGGTTCGGTGATCCGCGCACTGACGGAAGAAACCGGCACGAGCATCGATATCTCGGACGACGGCGTGGTGACGATTGCCAGCCCGAGCGCCGAAGGCATTGCGGAAGCGAAGCGCCGCATCGAGCTGATCACCGTGGAAGTCGAAGTGGGCCAGGTGTACGACGGTACCGTGCTGAAGCTGCTCGAGTTCGGCGCGATCGTGTCGGTGCTGCCGGGTAAGGATGGTCTGCTGCACATCTCCGAAATCGCCAACGAGCGTATCAAGGACATCAACGAGTACCTCAAGGAAGGCCAGGCGGTGCGCGTGAAGGTGATCCAGCAGGACGACAAGGGTCGTCTGCGTCTGTCGCACAAGGCGCTGACGGACGAAGAAAAGCAGGGTAGCCCGGCGCTGGTCAAGCGCGAAGGCGACGCTCAGTAATTTCGATGTCGGTATGAGGCTTGGCGGCGCGCGTTGGTGCGTCGCTGTGCCAAAGAAAACGGCGACGCTTGCGCGTCGCCGTTTTTTTATCCATCGCACGGATCGGCAAAATAATGCGGAAAAAATGCGAGAAGGGTATTTACAGAAAATGGGTTTGTCTTTAGAATCTCACTTCTCTGTTCGGGGGGTATAGCTCAGCTGGGAGAGCGCTTGCATGGCATGCAAGAGGTCAGCGGTTCGATCCCGCTTACCTCCACCACGGATTCCGAAGCTTGATTTTCAGGCGCATCGAACAAGCAAGATTCTTGCGAAAACGATGCAAATCACTTGAAAATAAAGCTTCACAATCGAAGAAATGTTGTTTAGAATAGCGTTCTTCGCGAAATGCAGTAAAGCGAAACAGACAAGATTGTGACGATTTTGTCCCCTTCGTCTAGAGGCCTAGGACATCACCCTTTCACGGTGAGTACAGGGGTTCGAATCCCCTAGGGGACGCCAGAATTGGTGCCGGTAGCGAGTCGGTATCAGTTTAAAATGCCACGCAGTTGGTGGCGTAAAGCCCGCTGGAAGTTTGGCGGGTTTTTTTGTCGGTTTTGGAGCGGTAGTTCAGTTGGTTAGAATACCGGCCTGTCACGCCGGTGGTCGCGGGTTCGAGCCCCGTCCGCTCCGCCAAAACCTACGCAGTTCGGCAATCTGCGCGTAACAACGCTGCAGTGTCGAATCGCTGGCAGGAAAGCAAAGTGAATCACATCACGATGCTGCAGCAAGTTTGGAGCGGTAGTTCAGTTGGTTAGAATACCGGCCTGTCACACCGGGGGTCGCGGGTTCGAGCCCCGTCCGCTCCGCCAAACGAAGAAAGCCCAGGCTAATGCCTGGGCTTTTTTTTGTCGTTCGACGTTCATGATTTCGAGTCCTGCAACGGGGCTTTCGGGGCGTTTCGATACTATTTTCTCCCGATGGCTGTCGCCCTGAAAGTGCGTGCGGATTTTTCGCGCAATTTCTTGAAGATGTGCAAATAGTGCGCATCGATGATGGGCGTTGATCGCGCGCGGTAAGCTGTCGGGCCGTGGTGATGTTCCGAGTCGGCCCGAGGCGTGTGCGTTCAGCCTTTGACGCGTACGATCCAGCGCAGATAGCTCAGCAAGCCGACGGCGGCGATCGCCAGGCTCGCGCTGTTGGCGAACCAGAATCCTGCGGCGCCATGCAGCCACGCCGGGGACAGCCCGCCGACGTCGAAGCCCAACACATAACCGCCCCCCAGTCCGACACCCCAGAGCGATACGGCGTAGATGACGGTCGGGATTACCGCAACCTTCCATGCGCGCAACACGAAGACGGCACTCACCTGCAAGGCGTCGAATACGTGATAGCCGGCGACGATGGCGAGTAATGGCGTCGCGACCGCCGCGACCAGCGGATCCGACGTATAAGCTGCCAGAACCCACGGCCGGCAGAGTCCCATGACGCTCGCCAGCAACACGCCCAGCAGGCCAGCAAACTCGACGCCGCGGCGCCCGACCCGGCGCGCCAAGCGAAAGTCGCGCTTGCCGATGGCCTGTGCGGTGAGCGTCGCCGTCGCAATCGCAATCGACATCGGCAGCATATACATAAGCGCGCCGAGGTTCGCGGCAATCTGGTGACCGGCGAGCGTCACGTCGCCCAGGCGAGCAATGAAGATGGCCATGAACGAGAACGCCGTCACTTCGATCAGGTAGCTCAGTCCCATGGGTATGCCGAGCTTGAGCAGCGCACGAATCGCCGGCCAGTGCGGCCAGCAGAATCGGGAAAAGGTGGCGAAGGCACGCAACTTCGCGTGACGTGCCATCAGTGTGAGTCCGAGCGCACATGAGACCCAGTTGATGGCGGTCGTGGCAATGGCGCAGCCGGTGCTGCCGAGCGCTGGAATACCCAGCCGTTCGATGCCATAAATCAGTGCCAGATTCAGCGGGACTTTCAAGGTCAGTCCCGTGACCTGAATGGCCATGACGATGCGGGGCTGCGCCACGGCGGTGGACAGCGAGGAGTACACACGAAAGAGCAGCGCGGCGGGCAGGCCGAACGCGAGCATCTGGAGATAGGCGCTCGCGCGCGCTTCGAGTTCGGGGGATGCTTCGGAGAGTCGCAGAATGAACTGCGGATGCGATAGCAGCAGGACACCCGGCACGGCGAGAAACCCGGCGAGCCAGAACGCCTGCCGCACTTCCTCGCCGATGCTTTCGCGCTCTCCTGCCCCGAAGCGTTGCGCGGCGATCGGGGAGAGCGCCACGAGCACGCCCATCAGGCCGACATACACCGTGATGTAGATCGACCCACCGAGTGCGAGCGATGCGAGATCGAACGCCGAGGCGCGACCGACCATTGCCGTGTCCATCACCCCGAAGGCGATGACGGCCAACTGGCCGATGAGCACCGGCCAGGCCAGTTCGGCAATGCGTTTGATGTCGTGCCACATGGCGTTGCGTGAGCGTCGCTAGGGATGGGGGATGGGGTTAGCGCGGACGCGCCCCGCGCCGCCCCGGACGCTCCTGCAATACATAAAGGCGGAAGCGCTCGTCGCGGTCGGCCGCGCGGCGGCCTTCCCAGAGCTGGCGCCATTCGTAGGGCGCCAGCGACAACGGTTCGCTGTAGTCCTGCGAGTCTTGACGCAGCAGCACGTCGCAATCGTCGTTGGCCGTGCCGAAGCGCATCTTGCCGAAGTAGGCGAACGACGCGAGCTGCGCGTCGCCGACGCGAGCCGTGCGAATGCACGTGTAATCGGCGGGGAGATGGGCGGCGATCTGTGCGGCCACGTCGCGATAGGTTCTGCCGTAGTTCACGACGGGCAGCCACAGCGTCATGAGCAATACCCACATGAGGGTTGTGCCGCCAGACGACAGCACCACGCTGCGCCACAGGACTTTCGGGCTGCGCGACACGCGCCACGCCACCAGTGCGACCCAGGCGCCGGTCACGATCAGGGCGCTGATCAGCGTGACCCAGCTGAACTCGGGGGCGAAGCCCGGGACCAGGCGTCGCAGATTGCGCGCCGTGGAGGCCGGAAAACCGGTGATGCCGGCGAGCCAGACGATCCAGACGAAGCCTGCCAGCACGGTGAACGACAGCACGGCGAACCAATCGATGGCGTTGACCGTGCCGCGCTTGAGCGTGGGCAGGCCGAAGGCGGCGATGATCGACAGCGCGGGCAGCGCCAGCATGAAGAGCTGATTGCCCTGATGCGCCTGCAGCACGATCAGCACAAGAATCACGACGGCAAAGGCAAGCGCAATCGCGATGTGGGGCGCGCGTCGCATGCCGCGCCACGAGTAAAGCGACCACGCGGCAAGCGGCCATGCGGGCCAGGCAAACAGCGCCAGGTTCTTGGCGATGTAGCTCAGCGAGGCGAGCGTCGGGCCGCTGAAGGTGTCCATGCCGATATCCGTCCACTCGCCGAGCCATTGGCGTGCGCCGCTGGCAAACTTGAGCGCCGCTAGCGGCCACGTGCAGGCAATGAGCAGCGTCACCGGCGTGGAGATCAGCAGTAGCATGCGCAAGGGCAGGGCGCGGCAGACAATGGCAGCGGCAATGCCTGCGAACCAGAGCGAGAGCGTCATCAGCGGCGAGGACGCGAGCGCCATGCCGCCCAGGGCGAGGCCGAACCAGACGGCGCCCTGACGCGGCTTGTCGAGGCTGCGCACGAGGCCGTAAATCGCCATCGAGATAAGCGTGAGCTGTCCGACGGCGGCCGTTGTCTCGTGTCCACGCTCGGCCAGCCCGAAGCAGGCCAGCAGAATCAACAGGGCGCCGTCCGCGAGCGTGCGTCCATAGTCGCGCGGTTCTGGCTCGCCACCAAAGGCGTATTTGAACGGTTGCACTTCGGGGCGGCGACCGAGCAGATAGGTGCCGTACCAGATGAACGTGCAGGTCGCGTAGAAGCACAGCCCGGTGACAATGCGCGCGGCGTCGGGGGCGTCGAGCCACGAGAAGGCGCGTATGGCGAGCGCACCGAGCCACGAGACGAGCGGGCCGGTGTCGTAAATGGGTTTGCCCGCGATGTTCGGCAGCAGCCAGTCGGACAAGTGACCGTGTGCCATCGTCCACATGACGCCGAAACCTGCGGCGTCTTCGTTTTTCCACGGATCGCGACCGAACAACCCCGCCAGCACATAGATGACACAAATGGCGATCAACAGCGAACGCGGTAGCGCGCTGGTGGCGGAGGCGGTGATGCGAACTCGTTTCATAGGCCGGACGACAGGATCGGCACGGCGGCCGGATCGGGGAGACTCAGAGGGCGAGCCGGAACGGGCTCGAAGGTGAAACTCGGGGTGCTGCTCAGGGTAAAACCAAGGGAAAACTCGGGCAAATCGGAAAAGCCGACAGTATGACAGTAAGCCGTGCGGTGGCGCAGACCAGACCCAAGAAAAAAGGGCAGCCTGAGCTGCCCCTTTCCAATGCTTTCCACAACGCCGGGGTGTTGCCCCAAGGTGCTGGCCCGCCAGTCTCTGCCGGGCCCCGCAGCGCGTTGTGTGGCGCGTCGCCGATAAAACTTAGGCGATCTTGCCGCCGGCGCGGTTGCCGAACTTCTGGCGGAACTTGTCGACGCGGCCAGCCGTGTCCATGATGCGCTGTTCGCCGGTGTAGAAGTTGTGCGAAGCCGACGACGTTTCGATCTTCACGAGCGGGTAGCTCTTGCCATCCTTCTCGGCCGTTTCCTTGGTGTGGATCGTCGAGCGGGTGATGAATTCGAAGTCGACGCCGGGCGTCATGTCGCGGAACAGGACTTCGCGGTATTCGGGGTGAATGCCTTCTTTCATGATGTACCTTGGGTTAAGTCGGTAGCCAGTCTGCGCGGGAGGAGGTTCGCCCGAGGTTTGTTACCCCGGGAGGCACCCCGTTGGCCCGCTAACGCCATCGTCGTCATGCGACGGGAGGGACGTCAACCACTTTCCGGGTGAGTAAAACGCGCATTATGCCATGAAAACAATGACTTTCGCAAAGTTTTCACGGGTCGCCGGCGGGCGTGGATGCCGCTGTGCCGGGCGCGGCGTCGCCAGTGCCGGCGCTCACCGCCGGATCTTGCAGGAAATAGCGCGAGAACAGCGCGTACAAGGCGGGATAGGCGTCGCGAAAGGCCTCCGGGGCCACAAAGAACGCCTCGGCGCAGACGGCGAAGAACTCCGATTCGTGTTCGGTGGCGTAGGGGTCGAGCAGCGACGACGAGGCAAACGCTTCCCAGTGGGCATCGGGAACGTTGGACACATCGTGGCAGAACGCCTCGTACGCGGGATCGAAGACATCGCACCAGGCTTCGGGCGTGAGGTCGCCATGCACGCGCCGCAGCATCGGCGGCACGCCGTCGGCTTCGCCGCCTTCCATGTCGATCTTGTGGACGAACTCGTGAATTACCACGTTGTACGCCAGGACATCGCTCGCTTGCACATCCTGCCATGACAGAACGACAGGCCCGCCTTCCCACGCCTCGCCGCTCGCCTCCTGAGCGATGTCGTGCACGACGCCGGCTTCGTCCTGCACGGTTTTGCGAATCAGGAACTCGCCGGGATACAGCACGATGCCCGTCCAACCGCGATACAGCGCGCTCGGCAAATTGAGAATCGGCAGGCAGGCTTGCGCGGCCACCGAGACACACATCGCTTCGGTCAACGGCAGGTCGTGCGCCGTCGAAAAGTGTTTGCGGCCCAGGAAATCGGTCGCGAGGGCGCGCAGCTTGTCGAGGTCGGCCGCGCTGCGGCGTGTCAGGAATGGCAGGGCGCCGACGACTTCGCGCCAGACGGCATCGTCGATCGTGGGGCGTGTGTGGGCGCGTCGGAGGCGGGCGAGCAGGGTTCGGAGCATGAGGAGCGAAGTCGGATGATTTGACGCAGTCGCGGTGAATCTCAGGGGAGGGCCTTTGAGCACCGATGGCGTACCGATGCCAATTTAACTGCTTTTGCGCCGCCGCAACGAGCGTGCCACACAGCGCGGCGGCGGTGCTCAGTCGGGCAGCACCTTGCCCGGATTCATTAGCCCGAGCGGGTCGAAGGCCGTCTTCAGCGTGCGCATCAGTGCGAGTTCGACCGGCGACTTGTAATGCGCCGAGGCGTCGCGTTTGAGTTGCCCGAGGCCGTGCTCCGCGCTGATGGTGCCGTGATGGGCATGCACGCTGTCATGCACGGCGGCGGTGACCGCCGTCTGATGCCGATGAAGGAATTGGGCGGGATCGACGCCTTCGGGCGCCATCACGTTGTAGTGCAGATTCCCGTCGCCCAAATGGCCGAAGGTGACCATGCGGGCACCGGGCGCCACGCGCTGCACGATCGGGTCGGTGGCTTTGAGAAACGCGGGCACCCGGGATACCGGCACCGCGATGTCGTGCTTGATGTTGAGCCCCGTGGCCGACTGCGCCAGCGGAATGCTCTCGCGCAAGTGCCATAGCGCATTCGATTGCGCCAGGCTGTTCGCGACAATGGCGTCGTGCACGATACCCTGATCGACGGCCGCGTTCAGCAAGCGCTCCAGCAGATCGCGCGCATGCGCTTCACTCTCGTTGTCCGAGAGTTCAAGCAGCACGGTCTGGGCATGAGGTTGCGCGAACGGATAACGCTGCTGCGGGAAGATTTGCGCTACGAGTTGGAGGCAGAAGTGGGACATCAACTCGAAGCCCGTGAGCAGCGGACCTGCCATGCGTTGCGCCAGATTCAGAAGGGCCAGGGCGTGCGCGGGGCTTTCCAGAGCGGCGAGCGCCGTCATGCGCGCCACGGGTTGTGCGAAGAGCTTGAGTGTTGCCGCGGTAATCAGCCCGAGCGTGCCTTCCGCGCCGATGAAAAGATCGCGAAGATCGTAGCCGGTGTTGTCCTTGCGCAGCCCGCGCAAGCCATCCCACAGTTCGCCTTGCGGCGTGACCACCTCGAGGCCGAGGCACAGTTCGCGCGTATTGCCGTATCGCAACACGGCGGTGCCGCCGGCATTCGTCGCGAGATTGCCACCGATCGTGCAACTGCCCTCGGCGGCCAGGCTCAGCGGGAAGAGGCGCTCCGCGCTGGCGGCCGCCGCCTGCACGTTCGCGAGCAGGCAGCCGGCCTCGGCAGTCAGGGTCATGTTCTCGGCATCCACCTGTCGGATGCGATCGAGACGGCGCAAGCTGATGAGCACCTGACGCCCGCTCGTGTCGGGTGTCGCGCCGCCGGCGAGGCCCGTGTTGCCGCCTTGCGGCACCATCGGCACGCCGTGCCGGACACAAAGGCGCACGAGGGCGGCGACCTGTGCGGCGTCGGCGGGGCGAAGCACGGCGAGGGCGCGTCCGGTATAGCGTTTGCGTTGATCGGTGAGGTAGGCGTCCGTGTCGGCGGCCTCGAGCAGAACGTGGTCACGGCCCAGCAGGTCACGGCACGCGGTGAGGAAGGAGGAGTCGTTCATGTCAGGGGGCGTCACACGATTTGCGCGATCCAAGGTTGGGTAACGCTGAGTCTCGAGGGCAGGCGCTAACGCGCGGCTG
>NZ_KB290514.1:36768-113884 GCF_000282835.1 Pandoraea sp. B-6
ATAACTCCCAGGCGAGCGACAGTGCAATCAACGCCAGCAGGCTCGTCACACTGATCAGGCGCAGCCCGCGAGCCCCGCCGGAGGCGGCGGGCATCGGCGGTGGCGTGCGTGGGGGCTGCGCGGGCGCACGCCGGGCATCGGTGTTTTGGGGCATGTCGGGCGGTGTAGCAGTCATGGGCTTGTCGTGATGGCCGGCGTTACTGCGGGAGCGCCCATCGCCACGCGCCGGGGGCGGCGTGTGGCGCGGCGCAAACCCTCATTCTGCCAGCTTGCGCGCGGCGCGGGCGAGTCGTGCGCCGAGCGCCGACGCCAACTGACGTTCGTCGGCCGAGAGCGGATTGCCGTCATGCGCGAAATGGGTGGCGCCGTAGGGCGAGCCGCCGGTGCGTGTGCTGGAGAGCGCGGGTTCGGTATAGGGCAGCCCCATCAGCAACATGCCATGGTGCAGCAACGGGATCATCATCGACAGCAGCGTGCTTTCCTGGCCGCCATGCAGGCTGGCGCTCGATGTGAACACGCAGCCCGGTTTCCCGGCCAGGGCGCCCGAGAGCCACTGCGGCGTGGTGCCGTCGAGAAAGTATTTCAGCGCGGACGCCATGTTGCCGAAGCGGGTCGGCGACCCAAGCGCGAGTCCCGCGCATTCTTCCAGATCGCGCAATTCGACGTAGGGTGGGCCGCTGTCGGGAATGTCCGGTGCGCTCGCTTCACATACCGTGGAAACGGCGGGGACGGTGCGCACGCGCGCTTGCGCGCCGGGCACGCTGTCGATGCCGGCTGCGATGCATTGGGCGAGTTGTGCCGTGGTGCCGTGGCGGCTGTAGTACAGGACGAGGATTTCAGTCATGAAGTCGAATCGGCGGGTCGGTGGTGGCGGGCAGATCGATGTCGGGGCGTCGACTCGAGGTAGCGAGATCAAGCGGTCTGGCTGCGCGTTGTGTCGTTGCAGGTCGCCCCGGTTGTCGGGAACGCCTGCGTCAGACGTAATGCGGAAAACCTGCCCGAGCCTTGGGCCTTGGGTGAAAGCCGGGTGGAGAAGGAACAGAAAAGGAACGGAAAAGTGCGGGTATTATAGGGCGTTCCTATTGGCGTAACGGCTTAACCGCTTAACCGCGAGGCCCCGTAACGGATCGCGTGGGATGAACGGTTGCCAGCCGCGCCAGCCCTTCCCCTTAGGAGCCCGATTTGCTCAGACTGCCCCGCATCAACTGGAACAACGTTCGCCAACTGCTGAGATACGCGCTTGCGCGGGCGCAGGACGACCGGATTCCGCAAGTGGCGGCGAGCCTGACGTTTACCTCGATCCTGTCGATCGTGCCGCTGTTCGCGGTGACATTCGCGCTGTTCACCGCCTTTCCGATTTTCAATACGTTTCGCGACGCCTTGCAGGGCTTCCTGATCGAGCACCTGATGCCCGAGAGCGTCAATGCCCAGATTTTCAATTACCTGAACCAATTCGCATCGAAGGCGAAAGGCCTGACGGCGTTCGGTTTGATCGGCTTGCTGGTGACGGCCGTGCTCACGTTAATGACGATCGAGTCGGCGTTCAACGTGATCTGGCGTGTGCGACGTCCGCGACCGATCGCACAGCGTCTGCTGATTTATTGGAGTCTGCTCACGCTTGGGCCGCTGTTGATCGGAGTGAGTCTGTCGATCAGTTCGTACGTCTTCACGCAATCGATGTCGCTGGTGAGCACGCTGCCGCCCGTTGTCACCTCGTTGCTCAGCCTGATTCCGCCGGCGCTGACCAGCGTGGTGTTCATGCTGATGTATCTCTACATGCCGAATTGCAAGGTGGACTGGCGCGACGCGCTGGTTGGCGGTGTCGTGGCGGCGCTGGCGTTCGACCTGACCAAGCGGGGCTTCGGCATGTACATCCGGCAGTTTCCGACCTACACGGCCGTGTATGGCGCATTCGCGGCGGTGCCGATCTTCTTGCTCTGGATCTACCTGTCGTGGCTGGTGGCGCTGATCGGCGCGACGATCACGTCGGTCCTGCCCGCGCTGCGCCTCGGGCATTTCCAATACCCCCGCTTTCCGGGGAGCGATCTGCTGGACGGCCTGACGCTGATCCACTTGCTCAATCTGGACCGCGAAGCCGGCGGTAGCGGTCGCACGATGGCGCAACTGGCGGGTACGATGCGCACGAGCCTCGATCATGCCGGTGACCTGCTCGCTCGGCTTGAGCGCATGGGATGGGTCGGACGGTTGACGATGCAGCCACCGGTGGAGCGTTGGCTGCTGCTCGCGAACCCGCGTACGACGACCCTGGCGCCACTGGTCGCGCAGCTGGCCCTCAACGTCGACGAGCTAGCGCGTCAAATGGAGCGTCACGCGCTCGATGGCGCGCATGTTGCCGACATTCTGCGCGAAGGAAAATGGGACGTGCCCCTGGCCGACGCGCTACCGCGCGATGTCACTCCGGACGACGGCGGTGGCGACGCGTCGTGTCTTGACGTGGATCACAAGGGTCACGAGCCCGAAGCAGGCGCTAGAGCTTGATACGGCCGAGACAGATATCCCGAAACATGACCCAGTCGCCCATCAGGCTGTAGATCGGATGGCGGAAGGTGGCGGGCCGGTTCTTCTCGAAAAAGAAATGGCCGACCCACGCGAACGCGTAACCACAGACGACTGCCGCGAGCAGCCACCACGGGTTGCCTGTCAGGGCAAGCGCTGCCAGAAAGGCGATCACGCCCCATGAGCCGACGAAATGCAGACGGCGGCAGACGGCGTTGCGGTGCTCACCGAGATAGAAGGGGTAGAAGTCCGCAAACCGGTGAAACGCCGGCGACTCATCGTGCCCAGGTGTCATGGCAAACCTCCTGCATTGGGAAGTTGATGCGTTCAGTCTCGCATGAATTGCACAAGCGCATCGAGCAGCGCGTCCGGCTGTTCCGTCATGATCGCGTGGCCGGCATTGACGACCTTGACCGAAACGGGGGCACCGGCGTCGCGCAACGCATCGAGCAGGGCTTGCGCTGCGCGGGGCGGCGTCATCTGATCGCGTTGCCCCAACACGGCGAGCACCGGACATCGAACCTGCGCAGCCGCCGCCATCCCTCGATCGTAGCGATTGCACGCCTCGAAGTCGGTAAGAAACACCTTGGCGGGATTGCGTTGCGCCACGCGCTCCATCAAGCGTTGATTGACGCCCCATGTCCAGAAACCGGGGCCGGGCGCCGATGGCTTGGCGGCGATCGTGCTGTGCGACCAGGCGTTGACGAGGGCGATGGCCTCCGGCTCACGTTCGGCGGCGGCCTCGAGGAGGACATCGGAGACTTTCATCGGGTAAGCGGTGCCCACCAGGGCGATACGGGACACCCGATCGGGGTGGCGGGCGGCGGCGTCCAGCGCAATCAGCGACCCCATGCTGTGCCCGACCCAGGTGGCTTTTCCGATGCCGGCGGCATCGAGCACGGCGACCACGCGATCGGCCATCGCTTCAATGGTCGTCAATGGGGCGCCCGTGCTGCGGTGATGTCCGGGCAGATCGAGCGCGAGTACGTTCATGCCGTGATGGGCGAGGTACCGGCTCTGTAACCCCCACACGCTGTGATCGTGCTGTGCGCCATGCAGGAAGACGACCGTCGGTAGCGCGGGATCCATCGATTTGCCGGCGGTATAGGCGTAGACGTTGTTGCCGCGGATGTCGAACTTCATCGTGCTTGTCCCTTGGCCGTGGATTTGACTGCCGCCTTCAGGCCGCGTTTGAGATCCTGGATCAGGTCGTCAGGGTCTTCCAGGCCGATCGACAGGCGTACGGTGCCCTCTCCGATACCCGCCGCCGCGAGCGCCGCGGCGTCCATGCGGAAATGCGTGGTGGAGGCAGGGTGAATGACCAGGGAGCGTGCGTCGCCGACATTGGCCAGATGCGAGAAGAGCTGCAGCGATTCGATGAAACGGCGCCCGGCCTCCCGGTCGCCCTTCAGATTGAAGCTGAAGACGGCACCCGCGCCGCGCGGGAGCAGTCGCTTGGCCAGTGCGTAGTCGGGATGCGACGCCAGTTCCGGATAGGCGACGCTTGCCACCGCCTCGTGCCCCGCCAGGAACGCCACCACCCGACGTGCGTTGTCGACGTGCCGCGCCATGCGAAGTGGCAGCGTTTCGAGACCTTGCAGCAGTTGCCATGCCGCCTGCGGATGCAGGCATGCGCCAAAGTCGCGCAAGCCCTCGCGTCGCGCGCGCAACAGGAATGGCGCGACCGAGCTCTCCTCGGCGAAGACCATGCCGTGGAAGCCGTCGTACGGCTCGGTCAGTTCGGGAAATTTGCCGCTTCGCTCGAAGTCGAACGTGCCCCCGTCGATCAGAATGCCGCCGATGGTCGTGCCATGCCCTCCGAGGAACTTGGTAGCCGAGTGATAGACGATATCGGCGCCATGATCGAACGGCTGAATGAGCCACGGTGTGGTGAACGTGCTGTCGACCATCAGGGGCACGTCCGCGTCATGAGCGATCTCCGCGACTTGGGCGATGTCGAGGACGTCGAGCCCCGGATTGCCAAGCGTTTCGCCAAAGAACAGCCGGGTCTCGGGGCGCACGGCGGCGCGCCAGCCGTTCAGGTCGCCAGGGCGCACGAAGGTGGTCTCGATGCCGAAGCGGCGCAGTGTGTAATGCAGCAGATTGTGCGAACCGCCGTACAGCGCGCTGGACGCCACGATGTGCGAACCCGCGCCCATCAGGGTTGCGATGGCCAGGTGCAGCGCGGCCTGGCCGCTTGCCGTGGAAATGGCGCCGACGCCGTTTTCCAGTGCGGCCATGCGCTCTTCGAAGACGGCATTGGTCGGGTTGGAAATGCGCGAATAGACATGGCCGGCGCGTTCCATGTTGAAAAGCGCGGCTGCCTGGTCGGCATCGGAGAAGACAAACGACGTGGTCTGGTAGATCGGCGTGGCGCGAGCCCCGGTGGCGGGGTCGGGGGCGGCCCCGGCGTGCAGGGCAAGCGTGTCGAAGTGCGGGACTGACATGTCGGAGAGGGCCTCTCGGTTGGCTTGACGTTGACTTGACGGCGACTTGGCGCTGGCGTGTGATGCGGACATCACGTATGCGGCAATCCTAGCACCACCGCAATGCATCTCGACAGGCGCTGCCGCCCCCATTGGCAAAATGCCGGTGCTGTCCGATGTCTGAGGTGCGGCGATGCCCGATCGATCCCCGGAATCGGCCGAAAACCCTCGTCGCACGGACATTGGCGCGTCTTGTTCCTTTCCTTTTCAGACGCTTTCCGATAGCATCTTTCGAACATGATCTAATCACAATAACGAGGGGACGGCGGCGCGTGCGCCGGCGATCCATCTCGAACGCCGAAGTCTGGCAAATGCGTCCGGTGGCATCGTCCTGCCGCGGTTGCCCGAGCATCTCAACGAGGAGTGTGTGCCATGCGTGTGTCTGACATCCTGAAAGTAAAGGGCAACACCCTTTTCACCGTGACCCCGGAGACGTTGCTGGCCCAAGCCGTCGACACGATGGCGGAGCATGACATTGGTTCGCTCGTCGTGATGGAGTTCGGCGATCTCGTGGGCATGCTCACGTTCCGCGAAATCATCAATACGATCAGCAAGAACGGCGGTACGGTTGGCAGTTCCACAATTCGCAAAGTCATGGACGACCATCCGCTCACCTGCACGCCGGAGACGGATGTCGACGAAGTCCGGCGCATGATGCTTGAGCGTCACGCCCGTTATTTGCCCGTCATGGACAATCGCACGCTCATGGGCGTGATTTCCTTCTACGATGTGGCGCGTGCCGTCGTCGAGGAGCAATCCTTTGAAAATCGCATGCTCAAGGCCTACATTCGCGATTGGCCGGCCGAGGAAGCGGAAAACACCAAGTGAGTGAGGCCAGCCAGCGCGGGGCACGCGGCGAGGGCCACCAATCACGACTGTTGAAAGAGCGGCGCTTTGCGCCGTTCTTCTGGACCCAGTTTCTGGGTGCGATGAACGACAACGTGTTCAAAATCGCATTCACGTCGCTCGTCACCTATCACGCATCGCTTTTTCAGAACGTCGACGGCAAGACGGCGGCGTTCCTCATCTCGGCCATCTTCATCGCGCCGTTCCTGTTGTTTTCCGCGACCAGCGGGCAAATTGCCGATAAGTGGGACAAGGCGCGCCTGATCCGTTTCGTCAAGTCGCTGGAGATCGCGATCATGGCGCTCGGCGCGGCCGGCTTCCTCTGGGCAAGCGCGCCGCTGCTGTTCGTGTGCACCTTCCTGATGGGACTCCACTCCACACTCTTTGGGCCGGTCAAGTACGCCTATCTGCCTCAGCACCTGGCCACGCGCGAACTGGTGGGGGGGAACGGTCTGGTCGAAATGGGCACGTTCGTGGCCATCCTGATCGGCACGATTGTCGGCGGCGAACTGGCTGGCGCCGGGGCGGGCTCGCTGCCGTGGATCGGCGGCGTTTGCCTCGGACTGGCCTTGTTGGGCCGGCTGGTGTCGACGTGGGTGCCGCAAACGCCCGCGGCGCAGCCGGATCTGCGCATCAATTGGAATCCGTTGACCGAGACGTGGAGAAATCTGTGCATCGCGCGTACGGACCGTGCGGTCTTCCAGAGTCTGCTCGGTATCTCGTGGCTTTGGTTTCTCGGGGCGACCTTTCTCGCGTCGTTTTTCAACTTCGCACATGACGTGCTCGGCGCCGGTCCGGGTGTCGTCACGCTGCTGCTGGCCATGTTCTCCCTGGGCATCGGGATTGGGTCGCTGTTGTGCGAGCGGCTTTCGGGCGGCAAGGTGGAAATCGGACTCGTGCCGTTCGGCTCGATCGGCATGACGGTATTCGCGGTCGATCTTTATTTTGCGAGTCGGGGCGGCGCTCACGGCGCGGCCTTGCAGACGGTGGCGCAGTTCGCTTCGCAACCGGCCCATTGGCGCGTGCTGGTGGACCTGTTCCTGCTGGCGATGTTCGGGGGCTTCTACAGCGTGCCGTTGTACGCGCTGATCCAAAGCCGTAGCGCGCCGTCGCATCGCGCACGCATCATCGCAGCGAACAATATCCTCAACGCGTTGTTCATGGTCGTGTCGGCCCTCATGGCGATGGCGCTCACGAAGGCCGGGTTCACCATCGACCAGTTGTATCTCGTCACCGGCATTCTCAACGCGCTGGTGGCTGTCTATCTATACCTGCGACTCCCGGAATTCCTGATTCGCTTCGCGATGTGGCTGCTGTTGCACACCCTCTATCGCATCGACGTCAAAGGGGCGGATCAGATTCCGGACGACGGGCCATGCCTGCTGGTCTGCAATCACGTCAGCTTTGCCGATGCCGTGGTGATCGGGGCGTCGATCCGGCGTCCGGTTCGCTTTGTGATGGACCACCGTATTTTCCGCATCCCGGTGCTGTCGTGGTTCTTTCGTACGGTCGGCGCCATTCCCATTGCCCCGGCGCACGAAGATGCAGTCGCGCTCGAGTGCGCCTACCGGCAGATCGCAGACGCGCTGGCGGCGGGCGACGTCGTTTGCCTCTTTCCTGAGGGTAAGCTCACGGCATCCGGCGAGCTGCAGGTCTTCCGTCAGGGGGTACAGCACATTGTCGAGCGTACGCCCGTGCCGGTCGTGCCGATGGCGCTGCGCGGGCTGTGGGGAAGTTTCTTTTCGCGACATGGTGGCGCGGCAATGTCACGGCCGTTCAAGCGTGGCATTCTGAACCGGCTCGAGCTTGTCATCGGGGCGCCGGTGTCGCCTGCGCAGGCGACGCCGGAAACCCTGCGGGACAAGGTGCTCAAGCTGCGCGGCCCCTGGCCGGTGTGAGGGGGCGTCTCCTCATGAATCGCGGCCGTGGCTCGGAAGTCTCCGATGCCACGCCCCAAAAGCGCCCAAAATGCCGCCGGCCGGTCGTTTAGCGCCCTCGACCGTCGCACGGGGCGGCGCGGTGTGGCGGGATCGCTGGCATAATAGGGCCTTCCCGTCCTCCCCGAACCCGATCCCCGTATGTCTGGCAATACGCTTGGAACTCTGTTTACCGTCACCACTTTCGGCGAATCGCATGGCCCGGCCATTGGCTGCGTGATCGATGGCTGTCCGCCGGGAATGGCGCTCACGGAAGCCGACATCCAGGGGGAGCTGGATCGCCGCCGTCCTGGCACGTCGCGCCACGTTACGCAGCGCAACGAACCGGATGCCGTCGAGATCCTCTCTGGTGTGTTCGAGGGCGTGACGACGGGGACGCCCATCGCACTGCTGATCCGCAATACCGATCAACGCAGCAAAGACTACGGCAACATCGTCCAGACGTTCCGCCCCGGACATGCCGATTACACCTATCTGCAAAAGTACGGCGTGCGCGATTACCGCGGTGGCGGACGCTCGTCCGCACGTCTCACGGCGCCCGTCGTTGCCGCCGGCGCCGTCGCCAAGAAGTGGCTGGCCGAAAAATTTGGCGTGCAGGTGTACGGCTGCATGACGCAACTCGGCGACATCGAGATCGCACAGACGGATTGGTCGCAGGTGTCGCAGAATCCGTTCTTCGCTGCCAACGCGGAAGTCGTCCCGCAACTGGAAGCGTATATGGATGACCTTCGCAAGGCGGGCGATTCGGTCGGGGCGAAGCTGCGCGTTGTGGCGACCGGCGTTCCGGTGGGTCTTGGAGAGCCGCTGTTCGATCGCCTGGATGCCGATATCGCCCACGCGATGATGGGCCTGAATGCCGTCAAGGGCGTGGAGATCGGTGCGGGTTTCCGCAGCGTCACGCAAAAGGGGTCGGAGCACGGCGACGAATTGACGCCGGAGGGCTTCGTCGGGAACAACGCCGGTGGCATTCTGGGCGGCATTTCGACCGGTCAGGATATCGACGTGTCGATCGCGATCAAGCCCACGTCGAGCATTCGTACACCGCGTCGCTCGATCGACGTTGCCGGTCACGCGTCGATGGTGGAAACGTTCGGGCGGCATGACCCTTGCGTGGGAATTCGCGCGACGCCGATTGCCGAAGCGCTGCTCGCGCTCGTGTTGATCGATCACGCGTTGCGTCACCGCGCGCAGTGTGGCGACGTGCACGTGAACACGCCGGTTATCGCGGCGCGCGTGCCGGACTGACGAGGCGCAAGGCGAACGCCAGGCGTCGTCAGCCGGAGTGAAGGCCGCCGGGCGAACCGGCGGCGATACCGCATTACATATTCGGGTAGTTCGGCCCGCCCCCCCCTTCCGGCGTAACCCACACGATATTCTGCGTCGGGTCCTTGATGTCGCAAGTCTTGCAATGCACGCAGTTCTGCGCGTTGATTTGCAACCGCTCGGACTCGTCCTCGTTCTTCACGAACTCATACACACCTGCCGGGCAATAGCGTTGCTCAGGCCCCGCGTATTCGGACAGATTGATGCCAACCGGCACGCTGGGATCCTTGAGCGTGAGATGCGCCGGTTGGTTCTCCTCGTGGTTGGTGTTCGAGATGAAGACCGACGACAGACGATCGAACGTGAGCTTCCCATCCGGCTTGGGGTAGGCGATCGGCTGACATTGCGCGGCCGGCAGCAGGCACTCATGATCGGCCTTCTTGCGGTGAATCGTCCATGGCATCTTGCCGCCGAGCAGCTTTTGCTCGATGCCGGTCATGATCGTGGCCACGGTCAGGCCCTTCTTGAACCACTGCTTGAAGTTGCGCGCCTTGTTCAGCTCTTCGTGCAGCCACGATTGCTCGAACGCTGCCGGGTAGGCGCTGAGTTCGTCACGCTGGCGCTCGGCCACCAGCGCGTCGAAGGCGGCATCGGCTGCCATCATGCCGCTCTTGATAGCGGCGTGGCTGCCCTTGATCCGGCTGACATTGAGGAAGCCCGCTTCGCACCCAACCAGCGCACCGCCCTTGAAAACGAGCTTCGGCAGGGCCAGCAGACCGCCCGCTGTAATGGCACGTGCACCGTATGAAATGCGCTTGCCCCCTTCGAGGAAGTGACGAATCGACGGATGGGTCTTGTAACGCTGGAACTCCTCGAACGGCGACAGGTACGGATTGCCGTAGTCGAGCCCAACGATGAAACCGACCGCCACCTGATGATTCGGCAGGTGGTAGAGGAACGAGCCGCCGTAGGTTTGCGCGTTGAGTGGCCAGCCGGCCGTGTGGATGACGAGACCTTCCTTGTGCTTGGCCGGGTCGATTTCCCACAGTTCCTTGATGCCCAGGCCGTAGGCCTGCGGATCGCGGCCTTCGTCGAGATTGAACTTGCGCATCAATTGGCGACCCAGGCTGCCCCGTGCGCCTTCCGAGAAGATCGTGTACTTGGCGTGCAGTTCCATGCCCAGTTGGAAGTTCTCGGTCGGTTCGCCGTCCTTGCCGACGCCCATGTTGCCGGTCGCCACGCCCATGACCGCGCCGTTCTCGTCGTACAGGATCTCGGCGGCCGGGAAGCCCGGGAAGATTTCAACGCCCAGCGCTTCGGCTTGTTGTCCGAGCCAGCGCACGACATTGCCCAGGCTGATGACATAGTTGCCGTGATTCTGGAAGCAGGCGGGCAGCAGCCACGACGGCGTGGGGGTCGCGCCGGTCTCGTTCAGGAACAGGAAGCGATCTTCAACGACCGGGGTGTCGAGCGGAGCCCCAAGGGCTTTCCAGTCGGGAATGAGTTCGGTCAGCGCTTGCGGATCCATGACCGCGCCGGACAGGATGTGCGCCCCGATTTCCGAGCCTTTTTCCAGGACACATACGGAAATCTCCTTCCCCGCCTCCTGCGCGCGCTGCTTCAAACGGATTGCCGTGGACAGGCCGGCCGGACCGCCGCCAACAACGACGACGTCATACTCCATCGACTCCCTCGGGCCGTACTGCTCAAGCAGCTTGGGATCCATTGATGCTCCTGTTATAAACGTTAGAATTCGTGGGTGCGGCCATTTTCCGGGAATGGGGGGCACCTCGCAACCGCATATTAATAGCACGATCGTTCGGTATGGTAGGTAAGCAACTCTAGCGGCACGCCATGCGGCGTCGCCGTTGTTCAATGGGTGTCCAGGCGCGAGGGAGAAGACGATGGGGCGTTCGCTGAATCTCGAAGGGAAAGTGGCGATGGTGACGGGGGCCTCGAGCGGACTTGGCATGCAGTTTGCCAAGGTGCTGGCCCAGGCCGGGGCAAAGGTCGTGCTGGCCAGCCGGCGTGTCGAGCGGCTCAAGGAATTGAGGGCGGAGATCGAGGCGCAAGGCGGTGCGGCGCACGTCGTTCCTCTCGATGTGACCGACTACGACAGCATTCGCGCCGGGGTGGCCCATGCCGAGACCGAGGCGGGGGCCATTGATATTCTGATCAACAACTCCGGTGTGTCGACCCAGCAGCGTCTGGTCGACGTTACGCCCCAGGACTACGACTACGTCCTGGACACCAACACGCGCGGCACCTTTTTCGTGGCGCAGGAAGTCGCCAAACGCATGATTCGGCGGGCAAAGGGCGACCCGCAGCGCCAGCACCGGATCATCAATGTGGCGTCGGTGGCTGGGCAGCGCGCGATTTCCATGCTCGGCGTGTACTGCGTGAGCAAGGCGGCGGTCATCCACATGACCCGTGCGATGGCACTCGAATGGGGACGTTACAACATCAATGTCAATGCGTTGTGTCCGGGCTATATCGACACCGAGATCAACCACGAGCATTGGCAGACCGACGCCGGTCGCAAGCTCGTTCAGATGCTGCCCCGCCAACGCGTCGGGGAACCGAGCGATCTGGACGGGCTGATTCTGCTTCTTGCCTCAGACGATTCCAGGTTTATCAACGGGTCGATCATGACGATCGACGATGGTCTGGCGGTCGGCTGAGCCTCGTCAGGCCTTGTGCCACGGCGATTTGGCGAATTGGGCAGGCTCGCTGCAATGCGGCAATCCGGGATTGTCCGAGGCAGTCAGCGTAGCGGCGACAAGCGCATAATTCTCGGGTGCTAATGGGGTCGTGAAGGACGTCGTGCTGACGTCGGATCCCGAAACATCTTGAGGACAACATGTTGAATCAAGGCTGGCGTGCGCTCGTCGGCGTCGCGCTCGCCCTCGCCGCAATTGCGCTGCCGGTGGCCGCGCAGCCCTACAAGGCCGAATACTCGCTGTCGATCATGCCCGATGCCGGCACGCCCTGGGGCAAAGGCACGCAACTTTGGGCGGACATGGTGCGCGAGCGTACGCGTGGGCGCATCAACATTCGACTGCACACAGGCGCCTCGCTCGTGGGTGGCGACCAGACGCGGGAATTCTCCGCATTGCGTCAGGGCGTGATCGACATGGCGGTCGGCTCGACGATCAACTGGTCGTCAGCGATACCCGAATTCAACGTTTTCTCCCTGCCATTCCTGCTGCGTGGCTGTCGTTCTCTCGACGCCCTGACGCAGGGCGACGTCGGGCGCGAGCTGTTTCGCCGCGTGGAAGAGCAGGGCGTTGTACCGCTGGCGTGGGGCGAGAATGGCTTTCGGCAACTGAGCAACTCTCGCCGTTCGATCCGTGCGCCAGAGGATATGCGCGGCCTGCGTTTCCGTGTTGTCGGGTCATTGCTGTTCAACGACATCTTCACGGCATTGGGCGCCGTGCCGACTCAGATGACGTGGAACGATGCGGTGCGCGCGCTGCGCGCACGCAAGATCGACGGCCAGGAAAATCCGATTACGGTCTTCAACAATGTGCGGCTCGATACGTTGGGACAGCGCTTCATCACGGTGTGGGATTACGTCGCCGATCCCATCGTGTTCTCCGTCAACCGACAGGTCTGGGATAGCTGGTCGCCGCAGGATCGCGACATCGTTCGCGACGCAGCGATCGAGGCGGCGCGATTCGAAGTGACGCTCGCAAGAGAAGACGCGATGCGCGGCGAGAATGCCGCGTGGGACGATCTGGCAGCGCGCGGCGTGAAGGTCACGCGACTCACGCCGGAACAACGCCAGCGCTTTGTCGACGCAACGCGTCCCGTCTATGCGAAATGGAAAGTGCTGGTCGGGCGCGATCTGGTCGACAAGGCCGAGGCCGCCGTGAGAGACGAGGCAACGATCGCCAAGACGCACGACGCCGGCGCGCGCAAGTAGTTGTGCCGGCTCGCGTCGGAAATGTCTGTGGCGCTGGTCTCACGCGATTCTGAAAAGGCTGCCGCTCGTCGCCACTCGCCGAGGGTTGGCGCACACCAAACGCTCCGACGCGCTACACTTTCTCCCCATGGTGTCCTGTCACTACGTGGCAGGGCGTCGATTTTCAATATGGGGAATTTGCAGTGTCGTCAGAATACAAAGAAGTCTTTCGGATGAGCATGCCCATTCGCTGGGGCGATATGGATGCCTTCGGGCATGTGAATAACACCGTCTACTTCCGCTACATGGAGCAGGTCCGTATCTCGTGGCTGGAGTCGCTCGACATCGCGTCGGAAGAAAGCTCGACGGGCGAGGGGCCGGTGATCATCAACGCGAACATGACGTTCTTGCGTCAGTTGCGCTATCCCGGCGATATCGATTGCCGCATGTCGGTAGGCGCGCTGGGCCGAAGCAGCGTCGATACACGTTTTGAGCTGCGCCGCGCCGATACGCCGGATGTCCTCGTCGCCGAGGGCGGTGCGAAGATCGTTTGGGTCAACTACAAAGCGGAAAAGTCGGTGCCGCTGCCGGAGGCGGTGCGCGCGTTGATGGCGTGAGGCTTGTTTCGGTGAAGCGGGAAGGGGGCGCTGCCTGCCCCCTGGCGTTCCTCAGTTGCCGAGGAGTCGCTGAACGAGTTCGGTCGCCGTGCCGGCGCCGTACTTCTGCATCAGGCGCGCGCGGTAGATGTCGACGGTACGCGGGCTGATGTCGAGAACCTTGCCGATCTGCTTGCTCGTCTTGCCCTGCACGAGTTGCGCCGCGATTTCGCGCTCGCGCGCGGTCAGTGCCACGGCGACGCGACGAGTGGCCGACATGTCCTCAAAGGTCCAGAGGCCGGCGGCGTGGGGGTCTTTCACGTCGAGCGAGCGACCCGTCACGTGGCACCAGAACAGTTCGCCGCTGGCCCGGCGCATGATGCGCTCGTCAGCATAGACGCCCTGCGCGCTCATGATCGGCGGAATGCGCTCGCCAATGCGCTCGAACTCCTTGGGGGACGGATACAGTACCTGGAACGACTGACCGATCAGGGCCTCGGGCTCGTAGCCGAAGATCTTGCCAAGCTGTCGATTGCAGTCCTCGATGATGCGCTGGCGCGAAATGACCAGGCCGACGGGAGCGATATGAAAAGCGGTCTGGTAGTCGAACGTCGGCATGGGGGAGCGGCGCGGATCCTGTCTGGGCGCGTGCCGGTGGATCGCGTGTTACGGCCCGGCGCGCAAGGAGATATGTAATTTCACGTATTGTGCCCGATTTGCCCGGCACCGTAAGCTCTATGATTGCATGAGGTGCGTGGCCACAGCGATTCAACGGGCGGCGCAAGCCTCGCAACGCGCAAGCGCGCGACATAATTTCAATTCTCAACCGAGGGAAAGGGACACACGATGAACAAGGTATACGCCAGCGCCAAGGAGGCGCTCGCCGATGTTGTCGCAGACGGGCAAACGCTTGCTGTCGGCGGCTTCGGCCTGTGTGGCATTCCCGAGGCCCTGATCGCCGCGTTGCGCGACTCGGGCGTCAAGGGGCTCACCTGTATCAGCAACAACGCCGGCGTGGACGGCTTCGGTCTGGGATTGCTGCTCGAGACGCGTCAGATCAAGCGGATGATTTCGTCGTACGTTGGCGAGAACAAGGAGTTCGAGCGCCAATATCTGGCGGGCGAACTCGAGCTCGAATTCACCCCGCAGGGCACGCTGGCCGAAAAGCTGCGCGCCGGTGGCGCAGGCATTCCGGCGTTCTTCACGAAGACGGGCGTGGGTACGGTAGTCGCCGAAGGCAAGGAAATCCGTGAATTCGACGGCGAGACGTACGTCATGGAGCGCTCGCTGCGCGCCGATATCGCGCTCGTGAAGGCCGCCAAGGCGGACCGCGCGGGCAACCTCGTGTTCAATCGTACCGCCCGCAACTTCAACCCGGTGGCGGCCATGGCCGGCAAGATCACCATCGTCGAAGTCGAGGAACTGGTCGACACCGGTTCGATCGACCCGGACGACGTGCACCTGCCCGGCATCTTCGTTCAGCGCATCGTGCTGAACGCGCATCCGGAAAAACGCATTGAACAACGCACGGTTCGTGCCAAGTAAGCGCCGAGATCAAGGAGATAACCATGGCATGGAATCGTGATGAAATGGCTGCGCGCGCGGCGCGAGAGCTGGAAGACGGCTTTTACGTGAACCTCGGCATCGGTTTGCCCACGCTGGTGGCGAACCATGTGCCCGACGGCATGGAAGTCTGGCTGCAATCGGAGAATGGCCTGCTCGGTATCGGCCCGTTCCCGACGGAGGACGAAGTCGATGCAGACATGATCAACGCGGGCAAGCAAACGGTGACGACGCTACCGGGTTCGTCGATCTTCTCGTCGGCGGACTCGTTCGCGATGATCCGTGGCGGCCACATCAATCTGGCAATCCTCGGGGCGATGCAGGTCAGCGAAAAAGGCGACCTCGCGAACTGGATGATCCCGGGCAAGATGATCAAGGGCATGGGCGGCGCGATGGATCTTGTCGCCGGTGTCGGTCGCGTGGTCGTGCTCATGGAGCACGTTGCCAAGGGCGACGCCCACAAGATCCTGAAGGCCTGCGATCTGCCGCTGACCGGCCTTGGCGTGGTCAACCGCATCATCACCGACCTCGGTGTGATCGATGTGACGCCGGACGGCCTGAAAGTGGTCGAGCTCGCGCCGGGCGTGACGAAGGAAGAAATTTCGCAGAAGACCGGGGCACCGCTCGACACGAGCGCTGTCTGACGCATGGGTGACGTGGCCGTCGTCTCTTGTGGCTTGAATGCCAGGGGCGTGTGACACGCAGTATTGCTGAGGGTTGCCGTGGCCGTTGAACCCGGTGACCGATGGAAGGCGAAGCGGGCGGGGATTTCCCCGCCCGTTTTGTTTTGGCGGTGACGGTGAGTCGGCCACGATTCGGGTTCTGCGCGACACTGCGCGCCGTGTTGCGGGCATCGCTGCAAAGGTAGACGGCAAGCGCGGTAGAATTCGGTTCTGGAAACCGATCCGATGAGTCTGTCATGTCGAGCTACGCGCCGCGCCTGTCGAACGTTCAGTGTCTGAGCCCTTCCGGGTTGCATCGTATGGCGTACACGGAATGGGGCGATCCGGAGAATCCGCGCGTTCTGTTGTGCGTGCATGGGCTGACGCGATGCGGTCGCGATTTTGATGCGCTGGCGAAGACGTTCGCAAACGACTACCGTGTCGTGTGTCCCGACGTGGTTGGGCGCGGACAGTCGTCGTGGCTGCGCAATCCCGCAGGCTATGTCGTGCCGCAATACGTCTCCGACATGGTGACGTTGATTGCGCGCCTGGGCGTGACGTCCGTGGACTGGTTTGGCACGTCGATGGGCGGGTTGATCGGCATGGGCCTCGCGGGCTTGCCCGATACGCCGATTCGCAATCTGCTGCTCAACGATGTCGGACCGCACATCGACGTCGCCGCGCTCGCACGCATCGGTCAATATGTCGGTACGCCGAAGCGTTTTGCATCGATCGACGAGGGGGCCGACTACCTTTGGTCGATCTCGTCGTCATTCGGTCCGCATACCCGGGAGGAATGGCGCGCATTGTGCGAGCCGCTGCTCAAGGCCGACGGCGATGGGTATGTGTTGCGTTACGATCCGTCGCTCGGAGCGGCATTTGCCGCGATTTCGCCCGAGGCCGTAGCGGCGGGAGAGGGCATGCTCTGGGCGTCGCTTGCGGCATTTTCCGGACGCCTGTTGATTGTGCGCGGCGAGCAGTCGGATCTGCTGTCTCGCGCGACGCTCGAACAAATGCTGGCGCTCGCGCAACACGCACGCGCCGTGGAAATACCCGGCGTGGGACACGCGCCGACGTTTGTGCATGCGGATCAGATCGAGATCGCACGCCGATTTTTTGAGGGATTTGCCGACTGACACTCGCTCCGGTGGCGGGGTGCGGCGACAAGTCCGACGTTCGAAGAACACGAGGAGTCTTACATCATGGCAGTACAACGTTTCTACGTCGAAAAGCGCTGGTCGGACATGGCGGTGCACAACGGCACGGTTTATCTGGCAGGGCAGACGCCGGATGACCGCACGCAGGACATGGTCGGTCAGACGCGTCAGGTACTCGCGCATATCGACCGCCTGCTCGCCGAGGCGAACAGCGACAAGTCGCTGATTCTTTCCTGTCAGATCTATATTTCGGACATGAAGTATTTCGGCGAAATGAACCAGGTGTGGGACGAATGGGTGCCCGCGGGTAATGCACCTCCGCGTGCCACTGTGCAGGCGTTGCTCGCCGACCCTGCCATGCTTGTAGAAATCGTGGTCGTGGCGGCTCAGCGCGAAGGCTGAGTCTCACGACCCGTATCATCAGGGGCGCGCGTCGCCCCATGTTCCGACATGAACCAACATCAAGCACCGACCTCCGCTGGCACGAATTCGACAACGGCGCCCGACGCCCGGAATTCGACCCCGGGCGTGGGTGATGTGCCTCTGCCCGCCACGCTCGACAACGCGCTCGCGTTCGCCACCACCCTGTGCGGCGAGCATGTGCTCTCGTCCGGCGAGCCAATCATGGCGCACGCACGGGGCATGCTCGCGATTCTCGATACGCTGCGCGTGGACGAGGCAACGCATCAGGCCGCGGCGCTCTTCTCCGCCGTCGAGTTCCTGCCGGATCCCCAAACCACGTTGACCCAAACCTTCGGCGCCGAAGTGGCGGCGCTCGTGATCGACGTGCGCAAGTTGCAGCGGCTCTCGGGCGCGGGCTCGCGTGCCGCGCAGGCCATGCCGACCGACGGGCGCGATCGCGACGCCGCGGCAGAACGCAAGTCGCAGGTCGAAGGGCTGCGCAAGATGCTGCTCGCGTTTGCGCAAGACATCCGTGTGGTGATGATCCGGCTGGCGTCGCGTCTGCAATCGCTGCGCTGGTATGCGGCACAGAAGAAGACACCCCCTGAGGAGATGCCGCATGAGGTGCTCGAGATCTATGCGCCGCTTGCGAACCGCCTCGGCATCTGGCAACTGAAGTGGGAGCTCGAAGACCTCGCGTTCCGCTTCCTGGAGCCGGTCACTTACAAGCAGATTGCCAAGCTGCTCGAAGAGAAGCGCGTCGAGCGTCAGACGTTCATCGAAGGCGCGATCCAGCGACTTCAGGACGAACTGGCGCGCGCGGGTGTCAGGGCCGAAGTGTCCGGGCGGCCGAAGCACATCTACAGTATCTGGAAGAAGATGCGCGGCAAGGCGGTCGATTTCGCCGAACTGTACGACGTGCGCGCGTTTCGCGTGATCGTCGACGACATCAAGGATTGCTACACGGTGCTGGGCATTGTCCACAACCTGTGGCAGCCGATTCCGAAAGAGTTCGACGATTACATCTCGCGTCCGAAGCCCAATGGCTACAAGTCGCTGCACACCGTGGTGATCGGCGATGACGGGCGGGCATTCGAAGTGCAGATACGCACGAATGAGATGCATCACTTTGCCGAGTATGGCATCGCGGCCCACTGGCGCTACAAGGAAGCGGGGCAGCGCGGCTACGGCGGCGCGTTTGCGGCGAACGAGGCCTACGACGAGAAGATCGCCTGGCTGCGCCAGTTGCTCGCGTGGAAAGACGATGTGGCCGATACGGTGGGCGCCGAGGGGGCCGCGCAGCCGTGGGCGCAGCTCAAGCGCGCGACGATCGATGATCATATCTACGTGCTCACGCCGCAGGCACGCGTGATCGCGTTGCCGCAGGGGGCGACGCCGGTCGATTTTGCGTATCACCTGCACTCGGAGCTGGGGCATCGTTGCCGTGGCGCGCGTGTCGACGGCGCGATGGTACCGCTCAATACGCCGCTGCAGAACGGGCAGACGGTCGAAATCGTGACGGTCAAGCAGGGCGGCCCGTCGCGCGATTGGCTCAACACGCAGTTGGGGTATTTGCAGAGTCACCGGGCACGCCAGAAGGTGCGTCAGTGGTTCAATACCATCGATCTCGAAGAAACGATTGCCCATGGCCGAACGCTGATCGACAAGACGTTGCAGCGCGAGGGCAAGACGTCGGTCAATCTGGAGGATCTGGCGGCTCGGCTCGGATTCCGGACGCCGGACGACCTTTACGCGTCGATTGCCAAGGATGAGTTCAGCCTGCGCCATGTCGAGCAGGCGCTGTCGGGCAACCTGCCGGGGCCGGAGCCGCGCGACGAGGACACGCTCGTCGCGAAGAAGAGCCTCGACACCAGCGTCACGCAGGGGGCCAAGAGCGGCGTGCTGGTCGTGGGCGTCGGCGCGTTGCTCACGCAACTGGCCAAGTGCTGCCGTCCGGCGCCGCCGGATCCGATCGTGGGGTTTGTCACGCGCGGCAAAGGGGTATCGATCCACCGTCAGGATTGCACGAGCTTTCACGCCATGAAGGCGCGGGCGCCGGAGCGGGTCATTCAGACCGCGTGGTCGGCCGATGTGCTCGAAGGGCGGGGCGTGGCGGCGTATCCGGTGGATATCCAGATCGAGGCGACCGACCGTCAGGGATTGCTGCGCGACATCTCCGAAGTGTTCTCGCGGGAAAAGCTCAACGTCACCGGTGTCAGCACGCAGTCGCGGGGCGCGCAGGCGTTCATGCAGTTCACCGTGGAAGTGCGCGATGGCGGGCAGTTGCAGCGCGCGCTGGCGCAACTGGGCGGGGTGGCGGGGGTGATGTCGTCGCGGCGGCGGTGATCGGCATTTGCGGCAGGCACAATATTCGCTTGGCGACTCGCTGAAATATTGCTAGAATCTCGTTCTCTTGTAGTAGGCTCGTAGCTCAGCTGGTTAGAGCACCACCTTGACATGGTGGGGGTCGTTGGTTCGAGTCCAATCGAGCCTACCAACGAATTTGATGCATGACAGTCCGCGAGACCCCGCAGACACAGACGCTGGAAAACACTCATGTTGAAGACGGCCCGAACTTTCACAGTGGTGAAGGTGCGACGTTAAGTCGAGGGTGTTTTTCGTCTGGATGCAAGGAATGAAGAGACGGCCTCGACGACAGTCGAGGCCGTTTTTTTTCGTGGTTTTGCCGCGTGGCGTTGGCCGCGCGTGATGCTTTTGCGCATGGGAGTGCGACATGATTTCGGTACGTTTGCCTGACGGCTCGCAACGCCAGTACGAAGGCCCGCTCACGGTGGCGCAAGTCGCCGGCTCGATCGGCACGGGGCTGGCCAAGGCTGCCCTGGCCGGCCGCGTCGACGGCAAGCTGGTCGATACGTCCTATCTGATCGAGCGCGATGTGAGTCTCGCCATCGTCACGGACAAGGACGCCGATGGCCTCGACGTCATTCGTCACTCGACGGCTCACTTGCTGGCCTACGCCGTCAAGGAGTTGTTCCCTGAAGCGCAGGTCACGATCGGCCCGGTCATCGAAAACGGCTTCTATTACGACTTCGCGTTCCACCGCGCCTTCACGCCGGAAGATCTCGATGCCATCGAGAAGAAGATGCACGAGCTGGCCAGGAAAGACGAGCCGGTCACGCGCGAAGTGCTCTCGCGCGACGACGCCGTGCGTCTGTTCCTGTCGATGGGGGAGAAGTACAAGGCCGAGATCATCGAATCGATTCCGGCGACGGACGAGATCGGCCTGTATCGCGAAGGCAAGTTCGTCGATCTTTGCCGAGGACCGCACGTGCCGTCGACGGGCAAGCTCAAAGTCTTCAAGCTGATGAAGGTCGCGGGTGCCTACTGGCGCGGCGACGCCAAGAACGAGCAGCTTCAGCGCATTTACGGCACGGCCTGGACGAAAAAGGAAGACCAGGATGCCTATCTGCACATGCTCGAAGAGGCGGAAAAGCGCGATCACCGCAAGCTCGGCCGTGCGCTGGACTTCTTCCACATGCAGGAGGAGGCGCCTGGCCTCGTCTTCTGGCACCCGAAGGGCTGGACGCTCTGGCAGCAGGTTGAGCAATACATGCGCCGCGTCTATCGCAATCACGGCTATCAGGAAGTGAAGGGTCCGCAGATTCTCGACCGTGCGCTCTGGGAGAAGTCGGGCCACTGGGAGAACTACAAGGACAACATGTTCACGACGGAATCGGAAAATCGCGCGTATGCGCTCAAGCCGATGAACTGTCCGGGCCATGTGCTGATTTTCAACTCGGCGCTGCACAGCTATCGCGATTTGCCGCTGCGCTACGGCGAGTTCGGTCAATGTCATCGCAACGAGCCGTCGGGCGGCCTGCACGGGCTGATGCGCGTGCGCGGCTTCACGCAGGACGACGGTCACATTTTCTGTACGGAAGACCAGATTCTTGACGAGTGCGTGAATTACACGGCGCTGCTGCATGCCGTGTACAAGGATTTCGGCTTCACGGACATGATTTACAAGGTCGCGACGCGCCCTGAGCATCGTGTGGGTTCGGACGAGAACTGGGACAAGGCCGAATTTGCGCTGATGGAGTCGCTGCGTCGTTCGAACTGCGAATTCGTGATCGCGGAGGGCGACGGGGCGTTTTACGGCCCGAAGATCGAATACACGCTCAAGGACGCGCTTGGCCGTCAGTGGCAGTGCGGCACGATGCAGGTCGATTTCTCGATGCCGGAGCGCCTGGATGCCGAATATGTGGCGGAGGACAACAGCCGCCGCCGTCCGGTCATGCTGCACCGGGCCATCCTGGGGTCGCTCGAGCGGTTTATCGGTATTTTGATCGAGCACCATGCTGGTGCAATGCCGGTCTGGCTCGCGCCGGAACAGGTCATTGTGCTGAATGTGTCTGAAAAAACGGCCGATTATGCCCAGGCAGTGACGAAAAAGTTGAAAGAACAAGGGCTTAGGGCTCGCAGCGATTTGCGCAACGAGAAAATTAGCTATAAAATACGCGAGCATTCCTTGCAGAAGGTCCCTTACCTTGTTGTTGTAGGGGATAAAGAGCAGGAAGCGAATACGGTAGCCGTGCGTGCCCGTGGCGGCGTGGATCTGGGTGTGATGCCCGTTGACGCGCTCATCGAACGTCTGGCGCAGGAATGCGCAACGTTCCAATAACGCCTGTCGGACCGCGCGGCTAAATTTTTTGTTTTTTTCGAGGATAAGCAACATCGCTACCGATAAAGCGCATCGCATCAATGGCGAAATCACTGCGCCTGAAGTGCGTCTAACCGGGGTCGACGGGGAACAGCTCGGCATCTTGAAACTCGCCGAGGCTTTCCGTCTGTCCGAAGAGGCCGACGTCGATCTGGTGGAAATCGCGCCGCAGGCGCAGCCGCCGGTGTGCCGCCTGATGGACTATGGCAAGTTCAAGTATCAGGAACAGAAGAAAGCGCACGAGAACAAGCTGAAGCAGAAGGTTGTTCAGATCAAGGAAGTCAAATTCCGGCCTGGCACCGACGACGGCGACTACAACGTCAAGTTGCGCAATTTGAAGCGGTTCCTCGAAGAAGGCGACAAGACCAAGATCACGCTGCGTTTCCGCGGCCGTGAGATGGCTCACCAGGAAATCGGCGCGCGTATGCTGGAACGTCTGAAGTCCGATCTCGAAGAGGTCGGCCAGCCGGAACAGATGCCGAAGATGGAAGGCCGTCAGATGATCATGGTCATCGCGCCGAAAAAGAAGTAACGCCGTGGCGGTATCGATCGATACCGCCGGGCTGCAAGGAATTGCCGCCGTGGCCCGCAAGGCCATGGCAGTGATGCAGGGTGCTGTCTGACCCTGAATACAAGTGGTCTCGGGTTCTACAAGGGGCGCGATTTTGGCGTCACACCTGTGATCATGTTAAAAACTCGGAGTTTTTCATGCCTAAGATGAAAACCAAGAGCGGTGCCAAGAAGCGCTTTCGCGTGCGGCCTGGCGGTACCGTTAAGCGTGGTCAGGCTTTCAAGCGTCACATTTTGACGAAGAAGACCACCAAGAATAAGCGTCACCTGCGCGGTGCCGTCGGCGTTCATGAGTCTGATCTGAACTCCGTACGCGCAATGCTGCCCTTCGCTTAAACCCCGACTTAGATAGGAGAGAAACATGCCTCGAGTCAAACGTGGGGTCACCGCACGGGCCCGCCATAAGAAAGTCATCGCTGCTGCCAAGGGTTTCCGCGGCCGCCGCAATAACGTCTTCCGCATCGCCAAGCAAGCGGTCATGCGCGCTGGGCAGTACGCCTATCGCGATCGCCGTAACAAGAAGCGCGTGTTCCGCGCCTTGTGGATTGCGCGTATCAATGCAGGTGTGCGTCAGCACGGTATGACCTACAGCGTGTTCATCGCTGGTCTGAAAAAGGCCTCGATCGAACTCGACCGCAAGGTGCTGTCCGACATGGCCATCAACGACAAGCCGGCGTTTGCCGCGATTGTCGCCCAGGTGAAAGCCGCCGTCGCAGCCTAAGCTGTAGTTAGCGTATCGCGCGCTTTACCGCGCGCCATTCGCCAGGAGGGGGCTCTCATCGGAGCCCCCTTTTGTTTTTCGCATGCCTTTTCGCTGGTTTTTTCGCTGGCATCTGCGGCCATTCCGACCGCCTAACTTGAGTCTGTAGCATATGGATCTGGAACTTATCGTCAGCGAAGCGCAGCGTGCGTTCGCCGCCGCTCCCGACGCCGCCGCGCTGGAAAACGAGAAAGCCCGCTTTCTCGGCAAGACCGGCCAACTGACCGAGTTGCTCAAGGGCCTCGGCAAGCTTGATCCCGACGCGCGCAAGCATGAAGGCGCACGGATCAACGCGGCCAAGCAACAGATCGAAGGCGCCCTGCAGGCGCGCCGCCAGGCCATGGCCGACGCGCTGCTCGACGCGCGCTTGTCGGCCGAGGCCGTTGACGTCACGCTGCCCGGCCGAGGCTTGGGCGCTGGCAGCCTGCACCCCGTGCTCACCACCTGGGAGCGCGTTGAACAGATTTTCCGTTCCATTGGTTTCGACGTGGCCGACGGCCCCGAAATCGAAACCGACTGGTTCAACTTCACGGCACTGAACAGCCCGGAGAACCACCCCGCCCGCTCGATGCAAGACACGTTCTACATCGAAGGGAACGACGACGCCGGCAAGCCGCTGCTGCTGCGCACGCACACGAGCCCGATGCAGGTGCGTTACGCGCGCATGAACAAGCCGCCGATCAAGGTGATCGCGCCGGGCCGCACGTATCGCGTGGATTCGGATGCCACGCACTCGCCGATGTTTCATCAGGTCGAGGGCCTGTGGATTGCCGAAGACATCAGCTTCGCCGACCTGAAGGGGGTGTACACCGATTTCCTGCGCAAGTTCTTCGAACGCGACGACATTCAGGTGCGTTTCCGCCCGTCGTATTTCCCGTTCACCGAGCCGTCCGCTGAAATCGACATGCAGTTCGAAACGGGCAAGAACGCCGGCAAGTGGCTGGAGATCTCGGGGTCCGGGCAGGTGCATCCGACGGTCGTGCGCAACATGGGACTCGACCCGGAGCGTTATATCGGCTTCGCGTTCGGTTCGGGTCTGGAGCGTCTGACGATGCTGCGCTACGGCGTGCAGGATCTGCGACTGTTCTACGAGAACGACCTGCGCTTCCTGCGCCAATTCATGTAATCGATGCCGACGGCCCCGGACTGGCGCGCGAAGCCGCTGCCGCCGGGCTCTCGGAAGTGAAGACTTAACTGCGAGCGAACTGATCCATGCAATTCTCTGAATCGTGGCTGCGTACCCTGGTCGACCCGGATTTGTCGACGGACGCGTTGGCGCATGCCCTGACGATGTCCGGGCTCGAAGTCGAGGAAACCGACCCGGTCGCCCCGCCGTTTACCGGTGTGGTCGTGGCCAAGGTGCTCGACGTCGCCCGGCATCCGGACGCTGACCGTCTGAACGTCTGCCAGGTCGACGCCGGTACCGGCGAGACGCTCACCATCGTGTGTGGCGCCCCCAACGTGGCGCCGGGCATCAAGGTGCCGTGCGCGACCGTGGGTGCGGCATTGCCCCCGGCCGAGGCCGGCGGCGCCCCGTTCCAGATCAAGATCGGCAAGCTGCGCGGCGTGCAGAGTTTCGGCATGCTGTGCTCGGCGCGCGAACTGAAGCTCTCGGAAGACCACGGCGGTCTGATGATCCTGCCGGACGACGCGCCGGTCGGCATGAGCATCCGCGAGTATCTCGATCTCGACGATACGGTGTTCGTCGTCAAGCTCACGCCGAACAAAGCGGATTGCCTGTCGCTGCTGGGTATCGCCCGCGAAGTCGCGGCCATTACCGGCGCGCCGCTCAAGGACTTGCCGGGGCAGGGCGCTCAGCCCGCGACGATCGCCGACACGCTGCCGGTACGCATCAGCTCGCCGGAAGGTTGCGGGCGCTTCGGCGGCCGAATCATCCGCAATGTGAACGCTGCCGCGGCGTCGCCGCGCTGGATGGTCGAGCGCCTTGAGCGCGCCGGTCAGCGCAGCATCTCCGCGCTGGTCGACATCACCAACTACGTGATGCTCGAATTGGGCCAGCCGCTGCACGTCTACGACCTGAACCGCCTGCAAGGGGGGATCGACGTGCGCTTCGGGCGGGCGGGCGAAACGCTCAAGCTGCTCAACGAACAGACCGTCACGCTCGACGAGAATGTGCTCGCCATCACCGACGCCAGCGGTCCGATCGGACTTGCCGGCATCATGGGCGGCGACTCGACCAAGGCGGGTCTGGACACGCAAAATATCTTCCTCGAAGGCGCGTTCTTCTTTCCGCAGGCGATTCAGGGCCGGGCTCGCAAGTACAACTTCACAAGCGATGCCTCGCACCGCTTCGAGCGCGGCGTCGACTTCGCCGGCAATGGGCGCGCCCTCGAGCGGGCCACGCAACTGGTGCTGGACATCTGCGGCGGCCAGGCCGGTCCGCTTGAAGACCAGATCGCACAGTTGCCCGAGCGTCAGCCCGTGACCCTGCGTGTCGCACGTGCCGTCAAGATTCTGGGCGTGCCGGTTTCCGAGGCGGAGATGAGCGCGATCTTCACGCGCCTGGGTCTGCCTTTCACCTTTCAGAATGGCGTGTTCAGCGTCACGCCGCCGTCGTATCGTTTCGACATCGAAATCGAAGAAGATCTGATCGAAGAGATTGCCCGCATCTACGGTTTCGATCGCATTCCGGCCAATCCGCCGGTCGCCGCAAGCGAAATGCGCCCGACGCAGGAAGGCCGCCGCTCGCAACACGCGTTGCGTCACGCCGTGGCGGCGCGCGATTATCACGAGACGGTTGGCTTCAGCTTCGTCGACGTGGAGTGGGAAGCCGATTTCGCCGGCAACGATCACCCCATCAAGCTGCTCAATCCGATCGCCAGCCACCTGGCGGTGATGCGCTCGACGCTTATCGGCAGCCTGATCGCGAGCACGCGCTACAACCTGAATCGCAAGGCGTCGCGTGTACGCGTATTCGAAATTGGCCGTACTTACCATCGCGACAATACGGTCGCCTCGGGCGAGTTGAGCGTTGGCGGTTACCGTCAGCCGCTCACGGTCGCGGCGCTGGCCTATGGCCCGGTGCTCGACGAGCAATGGGGCGCGGCAACGCGTCAGGTCGATTTCTTCGACGTGAAGGGCGATCTCGAAGCACTGTTGTCCCCGCGCACGGCACGCTTCGTGAAGGCCGAACACCCGGCGTTGCACCCGGGACGCAGCGCGGCGATCGAAGTCGATGGCAAGCGTGTCGGCATCATCGGCGAGCTGCATCCGCGCTGGCAACAGAAGTACGACCTGCCGCATGCGCCGGTGTTGTTCGAGATCGAGGCGCAAGCGCTGCTGGTGCGCGACGTCGCGAGCTACGAGGACATCTCGAAGTTCCCGCCGGTCACGCGCGACATCGCGCTGGTGGTGGATCAGGCGCAGCCGGTGCAAGGGCTGATCGACGCCATGCTGGCGGCGCGTCACGACGATCCGGCATGCAGCGTCGTGCAATCGGTTCGCCTGTTCGACGAGTTCCGTCCGAAGGCCGGTGCAGCCTCGGGCTCGCTGGGGGCTCAGGACAAAAGCGTGGCGTTTCGTGTTACTCTGCAGGACCCCTCGGGTACGTTGCAAGACGAGACGGTCCAGGGCGCCATCAACGCACTGGTACAACGGGTAGAAGGGTTCGGCGCACGTTTGCGCGCCTGAAACTCAGTCAACATCCGCTTGCGAGTTGGTTATCGCACTGTCATCGCCATCGCGTGGGACGTATGAACGAAATGAATCCTGGTGAATTTGAAGCCATGCTCGCGGCGCAGCGCATCGCGCTGGGTCGCAGCGACACGAACGAGGTCTCGACCGAAGCACCGACGCTGACCAAGGCCGAACTGGCCGAGTTGCTGTTCGAGCAAGTCGGTCTGAACAAGCGCGAAGCGAAGGATATGGTCGAGGCCTTCTTTGAATCGATCCGCGATGCGCTTGAGTCTGGCGACAGCGTCAAGCTCTCCGGCTTCGGCAATTTCCAGTTGCGCGACAAACCGCAACGACCGGGCCGCAATCCGAAAACCGGCCAGGCGATTCCGATCGCCGCGCGTCGGGTGGTGACCTTCCACGCCAGCCAGAAACTCAAGTCGATGGTGGAATCAGGCGTGCTGGGCAAGTGATTCCCGGCCGCCGCTTTCTGTGGCGGCCGTTGGGTTTTCCTCCGCTGTTTAACCGTCGTCCCATTCCGCTAACGCCGCGATGGATCACGTTGCCTTGCCGCCGATTCCCGCAAAGCGTTACTTCACCATTGGTGAGGTGAGTGAGCTGTGTGGCGTCAAGCCGCATGTACTGCGCTATTGGGAGCAGGAGTTCACGCAACTGCGCCCCGTCAAGCGGCGCGGTAATCGACGGTACTACCAACACCATGAAGTCCTGTTGATCCGGCGTATCCGGGAGTTGCTCTATGAGCAGGGCTTCACCATCAATGGTGCGCGCAATCGCCTCGATGCCGACACGCCGCGTGGCGCCCGCGCGGCTGCGGGGCACGGGGGCGAGTCGGCCGCATTGACCGAACCCGAGACGACCCTCGACGTGGCTGACTTACGCCATCGTCTGGAGGCGGTCATCGATCTGCTCAAGTCCTGAACAAGGCGTACGCATCGGTGGTGGCGGTCCTCGTGCGCTTGCACTGTCTTCGCTTTTGCCGTCAATGCCTGAAGCCACGCGATAGCGAGTGCTTGTGACGCATCCCGTGGCATTCGGCTGCTGGGGCGCGCCTCGAACCGTGCCTCGAACTTCGGGATTCTCCTAGTGCGGCGGTGGCCGAAATATCCGTAATCCGACATATGGCACGCCGTGGGGTGGGGCGGTGCTCGCGCCCACCCCGTCCCCCTGCCGGAACGCGGAAACGCCAAACGACTTCCGGGGGCGCCGCGATTGCCTTACACTTGCCGGAAACCATGGCGTCCGTTGGCGACGACCGCTGGATCCTATTGACGACCGGGCCAACACCGATCTTTGCGCGTTTTGGCACAAAGGCTGAGAGGATCTCCACCTATGGCGGAACCGAGCACAACGGGAGCGCGACACGGGCGTTGGATGACGCCCCATCGCTCGATCGCCGCGATTCTGATTTTCGGTCTCCTGATTCTGATCCTCGTCTGGACGGCGGTGCTATGGCGCATCGCCATCGAGCGTCAGGCAATTCTGCGCGACGCCGCGGCCTCGGCGTCGACCGTGACGACCGCACTCGAGCAGCATACGTTGCGGGCCATCCGTCAGGTCGATCAACTGACGCGTTTCGTGAAATACGAATTCGAGCGACGTCACGGACACTTCGATCTGAAGCAAGCGCTCGCCGAAGGAACGGTCAAAGATCCCTTCATGGTGCAGGTCAGTTTGGCCGATGCGAGCGGCAACATCGTGGCCACGACGATCGCCGGCGGCGTTGGGATCAGCATCGCCGACCGCGAGCACTTCCGGGTGCATCAGGAACTCTCGAACGACAACCTGTTCATCAGTCATCCGGTGCTCGGGCGCGTGTCGCGCAAGTGGGTGCTTCAGTTCACCCGGCGGCTCAATCATCCCGATGGTAGCTTCGCCGGTGTGGTGATCGTGTCGCAGGCGCCAGACTACTTCACCACGGACTTCTACACGAACGCCGTGCTGGGCCAATACGGCGAGGTCGCCGTCATTGCCGACGACAACGCCATGCTCGCGCGCAGCACCGGCGCCGGCGTTGCCATCGCCGGCACGGGGGAATTGCCGCCGTTCTCGGCAGCGCAACGCCGTTCCGGTATCCAGCGTGATCCCATCGATGGCATCGAACGTATCGTGGCATACCGCCATCTGCGGGACTATCCGCTCGCCGTTCAGGTCGGACTGTCGCTGGATGAAGCGCTGACCGAGCATCGGCATGTCGCGCGGGTTTATTTAACGATGGCCACCTTCGTGTCGGTTGCGCTCATCGTGTTCTTCGTGCTTATCGCCTACCTGATGCAGCGGCTGATCGGACGGGATCAGCAGCTCACGCGACTGATTTCGTTCGACGCGCTCACCGGACTTCCCAATCGCTATGCGCTCATGGAGGCGTTGCGGCGTGCGCTGTCCGTGCCCGACCAGGTCGGCAAGGTGGCGCTGCTGCACATCGACCTCGATAATTTCAAGAGCGTGAACGACACGTTGGGTCATACGCAGGGTGACGAGATCATCCGGCAGGTGGCCGAGCGCTTTGCCCCGCGCATGCCACCAGAGGCCATGCTGGCGCGCTTTGCCGGCGATGAATTCATGGTGCTGCTCACAGGCAACGGCGCAACCGACGCCGCCGAGCCGCTGGGCGAGACGTTGCTCGCCACCCTCAAGTCGCCGATGGTGGCGGACGGCACGTCGTTCGCGCTTCACGCGAGTATTGGGGTGACCTTCTGGTCCAAACCGGAGGAAACCGAAGCCGACCTCATCAAGAAGGCCGATCTCGCCATGTACTCTGCGAAGGAGGCCGGCAAGAGCGTGGTGCGCGTCTATACGCAGCAGATGACGTATCAGGCGCATCAGCTCGTCGTGTGGGAGCGGCAAATGGAGCAGGCGTTGGTCAACGGCGAGTTTTTCCTCGCCTATCAACCCATCGTCGCGCTCGAGTCCGATTGCGTGCGCGGCATGGAGGCGTTGATTCGTTGGCGTCACCCGGAACGCGGCGTGCTGAGCGCGGGCGAGTTCATTCCCCTGGCGGAGACGACCGGACAGATCGTGGCCATCGGCGAGTTCGTGCTGACGCAGGCGTGCCGTCAACTGGCGGCATGGCGAGGCACGCCGATGGCGTCGCTGCGACTGGCCGTCAATGTCTCGTCGGTGCAGTTCTGGCGCGGCGACATTGGCGAGCTGGTCGAGCGTCTCATGAGGGCGTACGCCGTCGAACCGAATCGACTTGAGCTGGAAGTCACCGAGTCGGTCATGGTCAAGAATCCGGCGCTCGTGGAGATGAAGATCAAGCAATTCAAGCGCGCCGGGGTGCGCATTGCGCTTGACGATTTCGGTACCGGATACTCGTCGTTGTCCTACTTGACACGTTTTCCTGTCGACACGCTCAAGGTCGATCGCTCGTTCGTGGAGTCGATTCCCGATTCGTCACGTTCTTGCCTGATGATCTCGAACATCGTCAACATTGCGCGTTCGCTGGGTATCGAGCTGATTGTCGAGGGCGTCGAGAATGCGCGGCAACTGGATTGGCTGCGTCATTTCGTGCCACTGTGCGCACAGGGTTACCTATTCTCCCGTCCGGTGGAAATCGAAGAGATTGATTCGGTCATCGCGCGTTTGGGGATTTGCGAATAAAGCGGACCCATTGACCAATGCGAACAAGCGACGTATTCGGCTAATTAATAGATTAAATCGGTGATCGTAATAAATTCGTGATTTGATGTTTGGCGGTACGAGTTCATCGTTGGCGTGCGATAAAATCAGTCGTAGTCGTGATGAAGTCGGGCGGCATGAGCGGGTGGCCGTGCGCCGCGCACTGCGCTGGAGAGCGGGGGCGGCTGCCGTTGTCGGGGTGGGCAATGCGGAGCAGCCAGGGTCCGGAGGCGCGTGGCGCGACACGCCGTGGATCGCAAAAAAGGGGGAAAAGGGGGAACGAGTTCGACGCGCAGACCAGAATTGGCGGCAATTCGCTGGCACTCAGAATGTCAGCCGCGACCAGGGCTTCTGTCCGGGGAAATGACAGAAGCGCAACACGAATGCAGTGGATACGTCGCCAACGTAAGAAGTGAATAATATTAGAACGAGCGTTTGATTTTCGGATGAGGATTAGACATTGGCTTTATGCCGCCAGCGTCTCGGTTGGCGTGCTGGTCGCCTGCTGGATGGCGGCGGACAGGACTGCCACGTCGCTGGTCGGCGACAAGCTCGCTCAGAGCGTTGACGCGGGGCAAATGGTGGCCGACCGCGTCGCCGACGGCATGATTCACGCCATCAACACGGATCTGGCGATGGTGCGCGCCATCCCCGCCACGTTGGCGGAAGTCGGTTTGCTGCGTGACGTGCTGCGAGCGACGGGGGGCGACGCCCCGGCGCCCGAGACCGTGGATCGTGCCAACGAATTTCTGCAAGGCGCTCAGGGATACTTCGGCGTTGACCGGGTGTGGCTGATCGACGCTCATGGCGTGTGCGTGGCCGCAAGCAATTTCCGCGATGAGCCGTCGCCGATCGGGCAGTCCGTGGCCAACATGCCCTATGTCACGAATGCCTTGTTGGGCGGACGTTTCGAGAGTTATGCCGCAGGCTGGGAGCATCAGGCGCCCGGCCTTTATTTCAGCGCCCCGGTGTATCGCAAGGGCGCGCTGATCGGTGTCGTGATGACCAAGATCGGACTCACGCGATTGCGTCATTGGGTGGGTAGCGGAGAGTCGTTCATCGTTGACGGCAATGGCGTGGTCATCATGGCGAACGACCCTCGTTTCGAGGATCGTTTCATGCTCGATGGCAAGCTGGGCAAGCTGTCCGAGGCCGAGCGCATGGCGCTGTACCAGCACGACGACTTCGCGCGCATGCCCATCTCCCCGTTCAAGCGCGCCCCCGGTCGTTCGAACGCCTGGGTGCCTCAGGAATTGCTCGACCGGATGTCGGCATTCGACGAGTCCCGGAAGCCGTTCGTGATCACGTCGCGTCCGAGTTCGAGCAATGACCTGACCGTCTACGCGGTGGAGGGTGTCGACGCCTGGGAGGCACTCACGCGCGAGCATGCCAAGGACCTGGTGTTGTGTTTCTTGCTGTATCTGGGCGGCGTCATCATCGTAACGCTCGCCGGCTGGACTTATTGGCGTGAGCGTGTGAAGCATCGCGAAGCCCGTCAGTCGAATGAGGTGCTGCGCGCGGCCAATCATCAACTGGCGTTCGAAGCCAGTTATGACGAATTGACGGGCAGCCTGACGCGACGCTACTTCTTCCATCGCTTCGAGCGGTTGCTGGAGAGCACGCAACGCAAGAACGAGCCGATGAGTCTTATCGTGGCCGATCTCGATCTCTTCAAGTCCATCAACGACACTTACGGGCATGCCATCGGCGATCAGGTGCTGTGCCGATTCGTGCTGGTGTGCTCGTCGACATTGCGCGGCGACGACCTGATCGGCCGCATTGGTGGCGAGGAGTTCGCGATTCTGCTGCCGGGGGCGAGCGAGCGCGATGCACTGCGCGTGGCGGATCGCATTCGTGAGCGCTGCAAGCGCGAATCGTTGGAAGGCAGTGAGCCGCCGCTGCGTTTCTCGGCGAGTTTCGGCATCACGGAGTGGCAGGACGGCGACTCGCCGATGACCATGGTCGAACGAGCCGACATGGCGTTGTACCGCGCCAAACGTGCCGGTCGCGACCGCTGCTGGGTTTTCTGATCGCACGGTTACCGATGTCACATTTGGTAACCAAAGATGATGTGCCCCATCACGCATTTCGCGGGAACATACCTGTCTAACGAGTCAAACGGGTGCTGCGAAAATCGATGAGCCGCTGACGGGCTGGCGTCGATCCGTTTCGCGCACGACTCGAACAGCTCATGCGGGAGACTTCATCGTGAAACGCTTACTTTGGCTGGCGGGCGGCGCTGCCGTCGCCCTGATGATGGCCGGTTGCGTGGCCGTGCCTTATGGCGCGCCGGCGTACGGCAACGCCTATTACGACGGTTATGGCTATGCGCCGGGCTACGCGGTTGCCCCCGCACCGGTCGTGACGTTCGGGATATCGGGCGGCTATTACGACGGTGGCTATGATCGCGGATGGCACGGCCGGGGCCGCGGATGGGGCTGGCATCACTGAGCCTGCACCGATCGGGCGGGCGCTATCGCACTCAGAACTCGGACAGCGCGAAATCCGCCTTCGCCACATCGCATTCCGGGCAACGCCAGTCGGCGGGCACGTCGGCCCAGCGCGTACCGGCCGCAAGGCCGTCGTTCGGTGCGCCTTCGGCTTCGTTGTAAATCCATCCGCAGATCAGGCAGATCCAGTTCTTGAAGTCGGTCGAGGTGTTCAGCGTGGTCGTCATGGTGTCGGGTCAACAGGAAGCGCTTAAGCGACCCGCATTGTAAGGCACACGCGGCGCAAGGTCCCGCTCACCCACCAAGGTGTCCGCACGCAACGTTAATCCAGATCAATGGATCGGCGCGGCAAGCGTGCAAATCAGGATTGAAGCGAAAGAAGGCGCATCGCGCCGGCGACGGCCGGCGCGACAAGCATCACCAGTGAATCTGGTTCAGAAAGATCGGTGCCATCTGCGCGAGCGAATTGATCAGCGAAATGGCGGTGTCGCGGTGCGACACTTCCCGCCACAAGCGGCTTTCCTTGACGACCCGATCACGGTCTTCCGCCGTTTTCACTTCAGGCGAGCGCAACTCGTTGATCAAGTCGATGACGGACGCGCGGTCGACCGTTTCCGTGACCGAGTGACGCGCGAGCAGATCGTCCAGATGGACGCGCTCCGCTTCGGTCGTGGACGCGTCGACAGGTGATGAGGCGGAGGTAACGGACGGCTTGTCGGATTGGGTCATACGAGACGTTCTCCCGGGGTTACTGGAAAGCGAAGCGGCCACTGACGTGCGGATCCGGCGAGGATCCCAAGTCATGCATGGCGAGGTATCGCGCAATTCCATCATAGGCCGATTCGCTTGTGCTGCGAACCCTTCCATGCGTGCGGGGACCCCGCTTTTCACACGAATTGCGGCGGGATTTTCCGCAGGCTTGCTTCACGTCAAAGGGTTTTGCCTGCGCACAGATGCGCGGTGAAACGTCAAGCTTAAAAAATTTATCCAATGCTGACGCTGAAACGGGCAATCCTCTTGACAGCGTGTAACGGCGGGCGTCTCGGCGGGCGAGTGCCCAGTTATCCAGTGGGTTATCCACAGAAGCTGTGGGTAACTCATCGGTCGTTGAGTGCGTAACGAGAAGGGCTCGCCGGTCATGGCTTGCAAGCCACACGAACACTTGACGAGGCGTTGTCAACGAAGCAGCGGGCGCAACATCAGCAACGCGAAGAACAGCGCGACGCCGACGGGGAGCAGACCGGTGAAGAAGGCGGGCCATGCCCTGCGTCCGCGGCGACGTGCGCCGAACGATGAGATCAGGCCGGCGCAAAGACACATCACACCGACGGCCCACGTGGGGTGTGGGCTTTTGAGTACCCAGGCGGCAGCGGCCAGCAAGCCGATCCAAGCGAGCGGCAACGCGCCCGGTGGAGGCATGCCGTCGGCGGGCGAGCGGAGGGTGCCGCGCGACTTGTCAGAAGTGTTGGGCGTGTCGGGCCTGTTGGGCGTGTTGGCGGGCATTGAGGTTCCGGAAACTCTGGGGGCGCAACGACGTGGGCGTGCGAAAGACGCAGGATAGCAAACGTCGTGCGCCGCCGCTCAGGACGCGAGACCGCGCAAGGCGTGTGTCCCGGAAGGCTTGGCGGCCGCGTGCATGTCGCCTGCCGGCGCGTCCACATGCCAGGTGGAGGTCGCGTCGACATCGCGCGTCGGCGCGAACGCGGGCGGTGTTGCGCAGCGGTTGTCGAGGTCGACGTATTGCTTGCGTACCACGCGTCCTGCAGCCGGTGTCGTCGCGACGGTCCGAAGGGCAGCGACGCCGTGGCGCATACCGCGTGCTCCCGGGGCGGACGCTTCCGGCGAGGCGCGCACGGCGACACACGGTTGATGAAAGGGATCGGTGGGTGCGGCGCCGGCGGGCGGCACCGATTGCGCATGGACCCGTGGTGCGCCGGATGCGATCAGCACGCAGAGTGCGACGATGCCAAACCGAAGCAGCATCACGCGGCGCACGGCGGATGGGAAAACCGGTAGAACCGGTGGCGTAGCGTGTCTCGGCGGCATGGGTCGGCTCCGTCGGGGCGATCGTTGGGGACGCGAGCAGGGCGAGCATGGCAAGCGGCTGCACGGCGTTTTCACGAAGCTGAAGCCAATATCGTGCCGGAACTGGTAAGTGGTTGATTTTGTGAAGAATGTCGAGGTATGCGGGACCGTTTGTGGCGATGCCCCGGCATCAAGTGTTGCAGTTCCGAAACGCGCGCCTGAGAATCGACGCATGCGCGGACCCGAATCGATCTGGATCGATGCCGGTCATGACATGGGCAACTTACCGATTTCTTGTCCACTGTATATAATCACAGTATTCCACTTCGCGGCGAGACAGAACCTCTCATGAAAGCCAACTATTCCATCGCCGAAATCGAGCAGGCGATCAACTACTGGACGGGCCGTCAGGCCGCCGACAGCCACTGGTCGCTGTGCCAGTCGGCGCGCGCGCTGGCCAACATTTATGGCCAGATGATCTACCGCCGTGAGACGAGCATTGGCGCCGACGCGCTCGACGCCGAACAGAGCCAGGCCATCGAGACGGCCCTGCATCAGATGGAACTCGGGCTCGCGCCGTGATTCCCGATGTTTCAGGCGGGGACGGGGTTCGGTGAGGGAGGGCGTGCCGACCATTGTTCGAGCCAGCGTTCGACGTCGACGGCCGACAGGGCGGGGGAGAACAGATACCCTTGCGCGACACGATACCCTTGCGCGAAGAGCAGCGCTCGCTGGGCTTCGTCCTCGACGCCTTCCGCCACGACCGTCAGGCGCAGATTGCGACCGATGCTGATGATGGCATTGGTCAGTGCCTGCACCGTTTCGTCGCGGGTAATGTCATGGACGAAGCTGCGGTCGAGTTTCAACTCCGAGACCGGCAGGCGGCGCAGATAACCCAGACTCGAGTAGCCGGTGCCAAAGTCGTCCATCGACAGGCGCACGCCCATGCCGTGGACTTCGTCGATGATGCGCAGCGTGGTCGGATTGTGGTCCATCAACACGCTTTCCGTGATCTCGATGGCGAGGCACGATGGTGGCAGATCGTGATCGGCCAGCGCGTCGGCAATCGTACGCGGCAGGTTGTGATCGTGGAAGTTGGTGGGCGACAGGTTGACCGACACATTGCCGATGCCTACGCCTCGCCGGCGCCAATCCGCCAACTGGCGACACGACTCGCGCAGCGTCCAGGTGCCGAGTTCCCCGATCAGGCCGCACTCCTCGGCCAGTGAAATGAAGCGCGACGGCGACACGTCGCCGTACTGCGGATGCGTCCAGCGCGTCAGGGCCTCGGCGCCGTAGACCGAGTCGTCGGACAGATCGATCTGCGGCTGATAGAAAAGCGCGAGCTTGCCGTGCCGCAGGGCGTCGCGCAGGGCGGTCTCCAGCTCGAGCCGCTCCTGCGCGTGGATGTTCATGTCTTCGTGATAGACGCGTACGCTGCCCGGGCTGGTCATCTTCGCCTGATACATCGCCATGTCTGCACGCTGCAAAAGCATGTCGAATTCCTTGCCGTGATTCGGATACAGACTGATGCCGAAGCTGCCCGACGGTGCGAGCGTCACGCCATCGATCTGGCATGGCGCGCGCAACGCGCTGCGCATGCGCTCGAGCGCAATATCGAGTCGCTCGGGATCGCACTCGGTGAGCATGGCCACGAACTCGTCGCCTGACAGACGCGCAACGATATCGGCGCCGCGCAGCGAGCGTCTCAAGCGCTGGGCGATCGTGCGCAGCAGGGCGTCGCCTGCCTGGTGGCCGAGCGAGTCGTTGACCTGCTTGAAGCGATCCAGGTCGATGAAGATGACGGCCATGCGCGCGTTCAGCTCCGCCGCGCTGGCAATGGCTTGTGCCGCGAGCACGCCGAGCATGCTTCGATTGGGCAGGCCGGTGAGGTTGTCCGAGAACGCCAGTTGGCGGATGCGCGTGCGCGACTCGTCGCGCTCGAAGGCCAGCTTGCACAGATGCACGCAGACGTCGACGAGTCGTTCATGCAGGGCGTCGGGGCTGCGCGGCGTGCGGTAATAGAAACCGAGCACCCCGAGGACCCGCCCGTCGTTCGCGATGATGGGCATGGCCCACGACGCGGCCAATCCGAATTCGGCCGCCATGTCGCGGAAATCGGCCCAGCGCGGGTCGTTCGCAATGTCGGTCACGATCACCGGGCGCGCATGAAACGCCGCCGAGCCGCAGGTGCCTACGTTCGGTCCAATGGCCAGGCCTTCGATGTTCTTGTGATACTGCGCGGGCAGGCTTGGCCCCGCTTGCGGGCGCAACCGGCCTTCCGAATCGACCCGCACCACCGAGGCCACGACCTCGGGCGCGATCTGCTCCAGTTCGCGGCAGATGAGCGTGAGCACTTCGACGAGGGGCGCATCGCGCACCATCGCGGCGAGCGCCTTGTGTTGCAGCACTTCCTGAATCTTCGATTGCGTGATGTCGGTGAAAAGCACCACGGCGTTGAGGAGTTTGCCGTTCGCGTCGAGCATCGGGTTCGTCACGACGGAGACCCACAGCGGCTGGCGCTGCAGCGTGCGCACGAGCACTTCGCTGTGGCAACTGCGGCCGTCGCGGGCGGCGACGAGGCAATGCGCAAGGGCCTCCTTGATATCGACGGCCGATGCACTGTCGGCGACGTCGCCCGTCGCGGTTTCCCCCAACGGCAGCCGGGTGGACTGGCCGACGACCTCATTCGCAGCGTAGCCGAACATGCGCGTGAACCCGGCGTTGACGTAGCACACGCAACCCTGTGCGTCGGTGATGAGCACGGCGTTGTCGGTCTCGTCGACGCCGAGCGAGAGCAGGTGCAGGCGGGCGTCGTCGGCCGCCTGGCGCTCCACGCGCGCGGTCACGTCGACGGCGAGCTTGATCACGAAGGCGAGATTACCGTCGTCGTCGATGACGGGGTTGTAAGTGGCTTCGAGCCAGATCGGGCGACCGTCGCGGCGGCGACGGCGAACTTGTCCGGTGTGCGAGCGCCGGGTGCTGGCGACGTGGGCCAGGGCATTGCCGCATGTGGGATCGCCGGGTTCGCACAGTAGTGCGTGCGGCTGGCCAAGCAGGTCGGCGCGCGCGTAACCGAACATGCCGAGCAGCTTGTCGTTGACATCGACGACGATGCCATCCGGCGTGAGCGTGAGCATGCCCAACGAGTGGTCGAGCGCCGCGAGCAGCGCCTCGCGCCCCGGCGCGGTGCCGGCGACGGACGGTGAACGGGGCACGACCATCGCAACGGCCTCCTCGGACGTCCTGTGGACATTGTCGGGTGTGACTTGGGCTGACACGCCAAAAACCGCTTTTAAGTATAGCGGCCTGCGGGGGCAGGCTCACATGGGGGAAACCGGGTATCAAGCCGCCTTGACGCGAATGCGAACACCGTCGACCGAAACGGTCTGACCGGCGCGGATCTTGCAGGTCTTGCGGGTCTCCTGCCGTCCGTCGACGCTGACCGCGCCGCTGGCTACCATCACTTTGCCCGCGCCGCCCGAATCCACGAGGCCGGCGAGCTTGAGCAAGTCGTTCAGGGCGACGAATTCGCCCGTCAGTTCAAAGGTTACGTTTTGCATGATGGACCGGATACTACGTAAAAACGCGATGCGCGTCGACTGCCACCGTGCTTGCGAGTCCGCAGCCCTATGACTCGATTACCTGTTCGATCCGGCGATCCGGGATCAGCCAGACGGCGGCGACCACGGCATAGAGCACGAGCGAGAGTGCCGGCATCACGAATGCCAGTCCGATGGCCAGCGCGTAGGCCACGACCGACAGCTTGCCCTTGACGTCGCGCCCCACGGCGGCGGCGAGCTTTGCATTTCCTCCTGCGCCATGCACGGCGAGCAATGCTCGCGTGAGGAGGTAGTACGCCACAGCCGCCATGAACAGCACCACGCCGTAGAGCGCCGTCGGCCAGGCGGTGAAATGGTTCTCCCCGAGCCAGCGCGTGACGAACGGCACCAGCGACAGCCAGAACAGCAGATGCAGGTTGGCCCACAGTACGCTGCCCGAGACTCGCTGAACCACATGGAAAAGGTGGTGATGGTTGTTCCAGTACAGGCCGACGTAGATGTAGCTCAGGATGTAGGTGAGGAACGTTGGGGCGACCGGCAGGAGATCGGACAGCTCGCTGCCGTGCGGTGCTCTCATCTCCAGCACCATGATCGTGATGATGATGGCGATCACGCCATCGCTGAAGGCTTCCAGTCGGCTCTTGCCCATTGTGTTCGTTGTTGTTGTCGGTCGCGGGTGGGGGTCACATCACGGCCAGGCGGTTGCGCCCGGACTGTTTGGCCGCATACAGCGCGCGGTCGGCGCGTTGCAGCAGGGTGCCGAATTCGGCATCGTCCGGGGTGAGGCTGCCGATACCGATGCTGACGGAAAAGCGGATGGGGTCGCTGGATCCGCCGGGTACGCTGGCGTTGCCGATCGCGACGAGCAGGCGTTCGGCGGCCTGCATGGCGCGTTGGGCGTCGGCCTCGGGCAGCAGCACCGCGAACTCCTCGCCGCCCAGGCGGCCGATCGGCGTGCCCTTGCGCAGCGTGGCGCGCACTACCTGCGTCAACTCCACGATGACGCGATCGCCGATGGCATGGCCCCACGCGTCGTTGATCCGCTTGAAATGGTCGAGGTCGAGCATCAGCACGGATAAGCGGCGTTGCTGAGCGCGTGCGGTGGAAAACAGGCGTTCGGCCTGTATCAGGAAGGCGCGGCGGTTGAGTGCGCCGGTCAGCGCGTCGCGCATGGCCATCTCGCCAAGCACTCGATTGACGCGACGCAGCTCGAGCGCGTCGACGACGAGCGCCGACAGATCCGCGAGCAGCGCGCGTTTCTCGTCGTCGAGCGTGCGGGGGCGGCGGTCCATCACGCACAGGGTGCCCAAGCGATGCCCTTCGGGCGTGCGCAGCGGCGCGCCCGCGTAGAACCGGATGTTGGGTTCTCCCGTGACCAGCGGGTTGTCGGCGAAGCGCCGGTCGGCACGGGCGTCGGTCACGACGAGCACATCGTCGCCGAGAATCGCGTGCGCGCAGAAGGCCATCGAGCGCGGGGTCTGCGGCGTGTCGATGCCCTGGCGCGCCTTGAACCACTGGCGCGACTCGTCGATCAGCGAGACGAGCGACATCGGTGCGCCGAACAAATAAGACGCAAGACGCACGATGCGATCGAACGCGGGCTCGGGTGGCGTGTCGAGAATTTCGTAACGACGCAGCGCCGCGAGGCGTTCGGCCTCGTCAACGGGCGTGTCGGGTATCGGCCCATGCCGCGGCGTGGAAGCGGGGGCATGCGATGCGTGGAGGTCGGCTTCGGATGCGGTCATGTCGCGATGGGTGGACGCCAAAGGCGACTCTCGATCGATGATGTCGGTGACGGCGTCAATTCTGCCCCGCCTGTCGTCACTTGGCAAATGCGACGACGTGGAACCCGTCGTGCCGTGTGTGCGCCAGAGCGCGTGGGCGGTCTGCGCGATCGCTTGAGTGACCTCGTCGGCGCTGCGATGGGCGCTGTCGTGCGCACTTCCCACGGGAACGGTCGGGCCGTGATTGAGCAGACGATAAGCTTTTGAGCGTTCGACGGGCAGGCGTTCGGTCATGGCGGGCACTCGGCGGGCGTAACGGGATGACAGGCGTGATGGCAATTGGCCCATGATAGCGTGGCCGAGAACCTGCCGATGGCACCGGTGACGAAAACGGGGATCCGAAAAAGGCGACCCGCAGGGTGAGCTGCGGGCCGCATAAACGGCACGGTGCGGGGAACGCGTGCCGGATCAGATCAGCGCGCAGTATGGCAGTCGTTCGTCCCAGTCCAGTCCCCATCCCCGACATGCGCGCTAGCCCTATACTGGCGCGACGCAACCCAACGAACGCGACGCTTGCCGCCACGGGAGGATTTGGCATGAGCCGAGTGAAATCGCACACTGCGGGGCAGGCTGATTGGCTGACGCCCGACGCCTCCGACGCCTCCGACGCCTCGACAAGCGTCGCGACGGCTGGCCAGAATGTGTACATCGGCACGGCGTCGTGGACGGACAAGTCGCTGATTGCGTGCAAGCGGTTCTATCCGCCGGGGCATGCGTCGGCCGAGGCGCGGCTTCGCTATTACGCGAGCCAGTTTCCGATGGTCGAGGTCGATAGCAGCTACTACGCGATGCCGTCGGCATCGAACGCGCAGCTTTGGGCCGAGCGCACGCCGCGCGCGTTCGTCTTCAACATCAAGGCATTCCGCCTGCTCACGGGGCACCAGACGCCCCGCATTGCGCTGCCCAGGGATTTGCAGGCCGAGCTACCGCCGGGCCCGCGCGCGAACGTGTACTACAAGGACATTCCCGACGCGCTCAGAGACGAGATCTGGCGGCGCTATCTCGAAGCGCTCGCGCCGTTGCGGCAGGCGGGCAAGCTGGGGCTGGTGCATTTTCAGTTTCCGCCCTGGCTGACGGGGAATCGCGAGAGCCGCGCGCACGTCGAGGCGTGCGCGCAACGGATGCAGGGTTACGGTGTGGCGGCAGAGTTTCGTCACCGCGGCTGGTTCGACGGGGCGCACGGCGAGGCCACACTGGCGTGGCTGCGCGAGTTGGGCTGGGTCAACACCGTGGTCGACGAGCCGCAGGGTTTCGCCAACAGCATCCCGATGGTCTGGGCGACGACCACGCCGCTCGCCGCTGTCGTGCGCCTGCACGGGCGCAATCAGGCGACATGGAATGTGCGGGATAGCACCGCGGCGTCGGACCGCTTCAACTACGATTATCGCGACGCGGAACTGGTGGCGCTGGTTGATCCGATTCGCGTCATCGCCAAGGAAGTCGCCCGCGTGTATGTCGTGTTCAACAACAATTACGAGGATCAGGGGCAGCGCAATGCGAGGTCGTTGATGAGCATCCTCGGCTCTGATGCCGTCGCGCCGTGAGGGTGTCAGTCAGAGATGGGTCATGAGCGCCCCCGATGGCGCTTTGCTTGCTTGTTGAATAACGCAGCCAATAACGCGACGAACTCCTATCCTTGAAGCGTCCTTTCGGACACATTCAAGGAGAACGACGATGCGAATGCTTCTCAACATACGAATACCTCACGAGCCATTCAACAGTTTTGTGCGCGATGGCTCCATCGGAGAATTAATAGAGAGGATTCTCGCAGAGATGAAGCCGGAAGCAGCGTACTTCACCGAGCAGAACGGTACACGCGGAGCAATCCTCGTCGTGAACCTTGAGGAGCCGTCGCAGATTCCAAAATTCGCGGAGCCATGGTTTCTTACGTTCAATGCCGACTGTGAGTTTCGCGTGGTGATGGTGGCAGATGACCTCAAGAAAGCTGGACTCGAAACGCTTGGCTCGAAGTGGAAATAGGGAACGCGGCACGGCGTGCGAGCGAGGCTAACCGCTCCCATGCCGTGGTGTGCTAACCCGGGACAGGCACATCACGCTGCCGCACAGCAGGAGCGCCGTGAGTACGGCGTTCAAAAGAAGGCGCCGATAGTCGACGTTGCCATGCCGGCGGCGCGACTTCCCATAGAATGGAACGTCACCGTCCACAACGAGGCGCTACTGCAATGAGCACGTACCTGATCAAAAGCGAAGACATCGCCGGGATGGATGGCGTCACGAAAACGCATTTCCGGAACCCGAATGCAATACGTACCAACAAATCGCTGGGCGACGCGACCGGGCTTAGCGGGTTCGGATTCCACATTGTTGAAGTCGAGCCGGGCCGTGAAACGACGGAGTACCACCTCCATCATCACGAAGACGAGTGCGTCTATGTGTTGAGTGGAACGGCAACCGCCGTGATCGGGGATGAGGCATTCGCCATTGGCCCGGGGGATTTCATCGGTTACCGGAAGGGCGGTCTGGCGCATTCGATCCGAAATACCGGTTCCGAGACCTTGCGTTGCATCGTCGTCGGCGAGAGACTTCCCCACGATGTTTGCGACTATCCCCGCCAGAACAAACGGATGTTCCGCAATCCCGGTATCGGGATGCCCTCGAATCTCGTGGATCTTTCAGCGATTGAGGTGGTGGGCGGTAGCGTCGGCAAGAAATGACGCCGTCCGCCGGTCACCCCAGGTTGGAGACCGGCCGATGCGAGGGCGGCTAGCGCCCCGCATGCGCCGGAGAAACGCTACACAATACTCTGCATTGCCTTGGCGAACCGGGCCACCGCGCCGTCGATGTCGTGCAGTTTGTCCAGACCGAACAATCCGATACGGAAGGTCTTGAAGTCGTCGGGCTCGTCGCATCGCAGCGGCACGCCGGGGGCGATCTGCAAACCGGCATCGGCGAATTTCTTGCCGGATCGAATGCCGTCGTCATCGGTGTAGCTGACCACGACCCCCGGCGCCTGAAAACCTTCGGCCGCCACGCTCTTGAATCCGTGCTCCGTCAGGAGCGCGCGAATGCGCGCACCGAGTTCAAGCTGTTCCGCTTTCACTTTGTCGAAGCCGTACGCCTCGGTCTCTTTCATGACGTCGCGCAATGTCGCAAGACTGTCCGTGGGCATCGTGGCGTGATACGCGAATCCACCGTTCTCATAAGCTTCCATGATCTGCAGCCATTGCCGAAGATCGCAGGCGAAACTGGTGCTCGTGGTGGTGTCGATCCGTTCGCGGGCAAGCGCACTGAGCATGACCATGGCGCAGCAGGGCGGCGCACTCCACCCCTTTTGCGGGGCGCTGATCAGCACGTCGACGCCGCACGCCTGCATGTCGACCCAGACCGTGCCGGACGCGATGCAATCCAGGACCAACATACCGCCGACGGCATGAATCGCGTCGGACACCGCGCGCAAATAGGCATCGGGCAACATCATGCCGGAGGCAGTTTCGACATGCGGGGCAAAGACCAGATCCGGCTTGTGTTCCCGGATTGCCGCGACCACCTCGTCGATCGGGGCCGGTGCGTAGGCCGCTTGCCTTCCCGGTTCGACGGGACGCGCCTTCAAGACCGTCGATTCCGACGGTATGCCGCCCATGTCGAAAATCTGCGACCAGCGGAAGCTGAACCATCCGTTACGAATGACGAGGCACTTCTTGTTCGTTGCAAACTGCCGGGCCACGGCCTCCATGCCGAACGTCCCGCTTCCCGGGACGATGACCGCCGACTTCGCGTGATAGACGCTTTTCAGCGTATCGGAAATATCGCGCATCACGCCTTGAAAGCGCCGCGACATGTGATTGATGGAACGGTCGGTATACACGACCGAATATTCGAGGAGTCCCTCGCGGTCGACATCGGGAAGTAGTCCTGGCACGTCCGCCTCCGACAATAGACGAGTATGAAAATCAAGAACAGGGGCTCACAAAAGCCACCTGCAGGTGAGCGGGAAGCCGATTTGCGTCGCTTCAGCGGTATCAAATCATAAATGCGGCTCGCCCGGGGAACAGTTTCGTTCGTTATCTTCGCACGCGGGCGCCGGACCTGTCGGCCAGCGCCCGACGCGATGCAGTAAGATTTCCCGAAATCCGACGGCGGTCGCCTGGGCCCCTTGCCGACCCGGACATGCCGCTCCCCCTGGCGCTGGACTGGAGACAAGCCCATGACGACTGATCGACGCATCACGTTCTATCACGCCCCCAACACGCGCTCGTCAGGCGTTTTGGTGCTGCTCGACGAACTGCAGGCCGAGCACGATCTTCATCTGCTGCGTTTCGCCACCGGCGAGCAACGTGGCTCGGAGTATCTGGACGTCAATCCGATGGGCAAGGTGCCGGCCATCCGTCATGGCGATGCGATCGTCACCGAACAGGCGGCGGTCTACATGTATCTCGCCGAACTGTATCCAGAGAAAGGACTCGCGCCGATGCCGGGCGATCCGCGCCGCGGCGCCTATCTGCGCTGGATGGTGTTCTATGGTTCGTGTGTCGAGCCGGCGGTGGTCGACAAGTCGCTGGGGCGCGACGGCGCCGAGCGCTCGCGCTCGCCGTATGGCGACTACGATGCCGTTATGTGGACGCTGGAGCGGCATCTGGCGCAGAACGACGGTCCGTGGTGGTTGGGCGAGTCGTTCACGGCGGCCGATGCGTTGTGGGGCAACGCCATGCACTTCCTCACGCAATTCAAGCTCGTGCCGCCGACCCCGGCCGTGATGAGCTACGTGGAACGCTTTCGCGCCCGCGACTCGTTCGTGCGCGCGCAGCAGCGCGATGCCGAACTGGCGAAACAACTCGCGGCGTAATGACCGGCCGAACCGGGGGCGGGCAACCCGCCACCCCGCTCATCCGCATCACGCCATCACGCCATCACTCAGGCAACACGTCGATGCGTGGCTCGCACTCGATGGGGAAGTTGACCGAATTGGCGATGTAGCACTTCGCGTGGGCCTGATGATGCAGTTCGGCCGCCAGCGCGGCGTTACTGCCCGCCCGGAGCGTTACGTGCGGGCGCAGCGCGATCCGCGCGAAACGGCCTTCCTGCGCGGTGTCGATCATCGTGCCCAGGGCGTGGTCGGCGTATCGCTCGACGATCACACCCGCTTCGGCACACAGGTGCAGATACCAGAGCTTGTGGCAGGCGCTCGCGGACGCGACCAGCAAGTCCTCGGGGTTCCAGCGCGCGGCGTCGCCACGGAAGGCGGGGTCGGCGGAGCCGGGGATCGTCGGCTTTCCATCGGCGCGAATGTCGTGATTGCGCCCGTACGCGCGGTAGCCCGACGTACCGCTGCCCTGATTGCCGGTCCACTCGACGTCGACCTGATATTGATGTTCGCCTGATGCCACGAAGTATCTCCCTGGTAGGCCAGCGTGAGTTACGCCAGCGGTTCTGTCGTCAGCGCCCGTGTAAGGCCATGCATCGGGCGGCGCATCGCGACGTCGAAAGGGTTCGTCTGCGGGCCGATCAACTCGGCCTGACGCCGCAGCAATTCCACCACCATCGGCAGACGATCCTGCGACAGCCGGGCGGCGAGCGTGCCCACGCTCAGCGCGGCCACCGCGTGCCCGGTGCGGTCGAACACAGGAACCGCCACCCCGGCCATGCCGTCGAGCACGCCGCTGTTGCTGCCCGCATAGCCCAATTGACGCACACGCTCGATTTCGGTGCGCAAATAGACCTCGTCGAGCACTCCATACCCGCGCAAACGCGGCACGTTAAAACGAATGATCTCTTCGCGCTCGGCCTCCGGCAGGAAGGCGAGAATCGCCAGACTCCCCTGGCCGACGCCCAGCGCCACGCGACCGCCGATGTCGCCGGTGAACGAGCGGATCGGGAAGGGCCCTTCGCACATATCGAGGCACACGGCATCGAAGCTGCTGCGCACCAGCAGGAAGATGGTGTCGCCGAGGCTCGCGCAAAGCCGCAGCAGCGACGGACGGCACAGCGTGCGCATGCCGCTCGGGTTGCCGGCCTGCGCCGCCATCGCGAAGAAGTCGATGCTGAGCCGGTAGAGCTTGGAGGTCTCGTCCTGTTCCACGACCTGCTCGGCGATGAGCGCATGCAGAATTCGGTGCACCGTCGCCTGACTGAGGCCCACTGCCTTGGCTAGGTGGGTCACACGCTCGCCCTCGGGCTTGGCGTCGCCCAATGCGCGGATGACGGCAAAGGTGCGTTGCAGAATGCCCGCGCCAGCCGCGTCCGACGACGGCGACGTCGGCGTGCGGGGTGAATCGATGGTGTTCATTACTGTCTCGAATATTCCGTCAAACGGAATACTAGCGTAAGCCGATACCTCTTGAAAACAGGTGCGATCCGCCGAAACTGTAAAAAACATCCAATATTCTCGGTAAGTTAGGGATTGTACCGAGGTGGTGACGCGAAATGAATTCATGTGTTCATTCGTCAAATATTCCGTCAAACAAAATAATCTGAATATTTATCTCATTTCACGGAATCGTTATCTTGCGGCGGGCAATTTGGCTCGCTACTGTTCGATGCAATTGCATTTCTTGCGGCGCGCAAGTGCCCGAAGGTCGTAACCATGTCTTTTCTGACTTTGACGGATGTTTCCAAGACGTTTGGCGAGCTGAACGCCGTCTCGAATGTCAACCTCTCGGTGGAGAAGGGCGAGTTCGTCTCGCTGCTTGGCCCCTCGGGCTGCGGCAAGACCACCACCTTGCAGATGATCGCGGGCTTTGTGGAAACCACCACCGGGCGCATTACCCTCGATGGGCGCGACATCACGCACATGCGTCCGAACAAGCGCGGCCTGGGCATTGTGTTCCAGAGCTACGCACTGTTCCCGCATATGACCGTGGCGGATAACGTCGGCTTCGGCCTGGAGATGCGCGGTATCGACAAGGCCGAGCGTCAGGCGCGCATTCGCGAGGCGCTGGCCCTCGTGCGCCTCGATGCGCTCGGTCATCGCTTCCCGCGCGAACTCTCCGGCGGTCAGCGCCAGCGCGTGGCAATCGCGCGCGCGGTCGTGATCGCGCCGCCCGTGCTGCTGCTCGACGAGCCCATGTCGAACCTCGACGCCAAGCTGCGCGAAGACATGCAGTTCGAGCTGCGCGCGATTCAGCGCAAGATCGGCACGACCACGATCATGGTCACGCACGATCAATCGGAAGCGCTGTCGATCAGCGACCGGGTCGTGGTGATGGAGGCCGGGCGCATCACCCAGGTCGACACGCCGTATCGTGCCTACGAGCGTCCGCAAACGCCGTTCGTCTCGAAGTTCATCGGCAAGGCCAACATGCTGGCCGGCCGTGTGGCGGCGCGCGACGACGAGCACCTGCATGTCGAGATAGGCGCGCAACTGACCCAGCGCGCGCGGCTGTCCGACCTCTCGCCGCGTGAGCGCGTGATGGCCGTGGGGGACGCAATCACGCTGTGTCTGCGTCCCGAAAAGGTTCGTCTGTGCGCACCCGCCGACGGCCGGATGGCGGCCACGGTCACGAGCCGCTTCTTCCTCGGCAGCCAATGGCTGTACCGCGTGGACAGTCCGCTGGGCGAAGTGCTCGTGTGTTGTCAGAACGAAGGCGGCGAGCCGCTCGCCGAAGGCGCGCCGGTCGGCCTTGACTGGCAGGCCGAGGCCGTGCGCTTCATTACGCCGAACGCGGGAGAGCACGCTCATGGCTGAGACATTGCAGGTGGCTAGCCCCGAGACGGCGCCGGCGACGCGTGCACCCTGGCATGCGTATCTGCCGATGTGGTTGATGAGCGCTCCGGCCATGCTGCTGTTCGTGGCGCTGGTGCTCATTCCGCTGCTCATGACGCTCGCGCTCACGTTCTATCAGTTCGATCCGTCGAGCGGCCCGATCGCGGCGTTCCAGTTCGGTAACTACGCCGAGGTACTGTCCGACGCGTACTTCCACACGATCTTTCTGCGCACGTTCGGCATCTCGCTCACCGTCACGGCGGTGTGCGCCGTGGTGGGCACGTTCGAAGCCTATGTGCTTTCGCGCATGGGCGACCCGTGGCGTTCGCTCTTCTTGCTGGTGATTCTCTCGCCGCTGCTCGTGTCGATCGTGGTGCGGGCGTTCGGCTGGAGCATGCTGCTTGGCTCGGGCGGCCTGATCAATCAGACGTTCGGCCTCCTGGGCATGGGCCCGTACAAGCTGGAATACACCCACTTCGCGATCATCGTCGCGCTGGTACATGTGATGCTGCCGTTCATGGTGATTCCTGTGTGGACGTCGCTGCAACGGCTCGACCCTCAGACCGAGAACGCCGCGCTGTCGCTGATGGCATCACCGGCCACGACGCTGCGCCGCATTGTGTTGCCGCAACTGGTGCCGGGCATTCTGTCGGGCAGTCTGATGGTGTTCGGCCTGTCGGCGAGTGCATTCGCGATTCCGAGCCTGCTGGGCGGACGCCGCCTCAAGGTCGCCGCGACCGCCGTATACGACCAGTTCCTGAGTTCGCTGAACTGGCCGCTGGGCGCGACCATCGCCGTGCTGCTGCTCGTAGCGAACCTGATCGTGATGCTGACGTATTACCGCCTGCTCGATCGCCGCTATTCGCGCAGCATGGGCTAAGGCCAGGACACGGTCTCCCGCAGAACAGAACCCACTCGCCATCATGCGTAAAAACAGCCCCCTGGCGCTCGCGTTCCATACGCTCGTCATTCTCTTCGTCCTCGCGCCGATGATCATCGTCGTGCTGGTCGCGTTCACGCCCGAGCAAACGCTCTCGCTGCCCACGCGCGGCGTGTCGCTGCGCTGGTTCCGCGCGATTCTCGACTACCCCGACTTCATCGCGTCGTTCTTCACGAGCCTGAAGCTGGCGTTCCTGTCGGCAACGCTCTCGCTGGCGATTGCGTTGCCCGCCGCCCTGGCCATCGGCCGCGCGCGCTTTCCGGGACGCAACTTCCTCAACGGTTTGCTGCTGTCGCCGCTGGTGATTCCGGGCCTCGTGCTCGGCATTGCGCTGCTGCGCTTCTTCGCCATGCTGGGCGTGAGCGGCTCGTTCGCGGCGCTGACCTTCGCGCACATGATCGTCGTGACGCCGTTCATCATGCGCCTCGTGCTGGCGTCGATCAGCGGACTCGACCGCAGTGTCGAGCATGCGGCAGCGTCGCTCGGCGCGGGCGCATGGACGACCTTCCGCCGTGTGACCATGCCGATGATCCTGCCGGGCATTACCGGCGGCTGGCTACTCGCCTTCATCAACAGCTTCGACGAGCTGACGATGTCGGTCTTCATCACCTCGCCGCAGACGGTCACGCTCCCCGTGCGCATGTACATGTATGCGACCGAGTCGATCGATCCGATGATGGCGTCCGTCTCCGCGCTCGTCATTGCAGTGACGCTGGGCGCGATGTTGCTGCTCGACCGTGTCTACGGCCTGAACCGCATCCTGATCGGTCAGCATTGAACGTGCGCTCCAAGAAGAATCTCATGTCTCACGCTTCCCATGCTTCCCGCGCGTCGCAAGACACCTGCGCGCCGGGACATCCGCAACTGGCGCGCCTGGTCGAGACGGCGCGCGCGCCCGTCACGTTTTATCTCGACGGCGCCCCGGTGCAGGCACTCGCGGGCGACACGCTGCTCACGGCCATCCTCATGCACCAGCGCCATGTCCGGATCAGTGAATTCGGCGGCGCACCGCGCGCCGGTTTTTGCCTGATCGGTGCATGCCAGGATTGCTGGGTGCGCTGCGAGACGGCGTCTGGCACCGGTGGCGATGCCCAACTGACGCGTCTGCGCGCCTGTTCGACACCGGTGCAAGCCGGCATGCGGATTCTCACGCGGGCGCCCGATGCCGACGAAGCGCACGGAGGCTCGCATGTTTGAGCACGCTGAGATCGTGATCGTCGGCGCCGGTCCTGCGGGCATTCGCGCTGCGCAGACGCTGGTGGCAGCGGGGCAGCGTCCGGTGGTGCTCGACGAAAACATGCGCTGGGGCGGACAGATCTACCGACAGCCGCCGGCCGGCGCGGGCTTCACACGGACCAAGCAGGCGCTGTACGGCTTCGAAGCGGCCAAGGCCGACGCCATCCACGGCGTCATGGCCGCGCTCTTGCTTCAGGTCGACTATCGACCCGCGACCCTCGTGTGGGCTTGTGATCCGGCGCGGCTCCATACGATCCACGACGGCCGGGAAAAACCCGTGCCGTTCACGCATTTGATCATTGCTAGCGGTGCGACCGATCGCGTCTTGCCGCTGCCGGGCTGGACGCTGCCGGGCGTGTACACGCTGGGCGGCGCGCAAGTCGCGCTCAAGGCACAGGGGTGTGCGATTGGCGAGCAGGTGGTGTTCGCGGGCACGGGGCCGTTGCTGTATCTCGTGGCCTACCAGTACGCGAAAGCGGGCGCGAACGTGGCCGCGGTGCTCGACACGAGCGCGTTTGCCGGTCAGGTCAAGGCCACGCCGCGGCTGCTGAATCAGCCCGCCACCCTCGCCAAGGGGCTCTATTACGTGGGATGGCTGCGCGCGCATGGGGTGCGCATCGAGCATGGCGTCACGCTCGACGGCATTGACGGCGCCGCCGGGGTGCGCGCGATTCGCTGGCGGCGCGACGGCCGCGAACACACGTTGGCGTGCAGCGCCGTGGGGCTGGGCTTCGGCCTGCGTCCCGAGACACAACTGGCCGATTTGGCCGGGTGCCGTTTCGTCTTCGACGACCTCAATCGTTGCTGGCTACCTGAGCGCGACGCCGCCGGTCGCAGTTCGCAACCCGGCATCTATGTGGCGGGAGACGGCGCGGGTATCGCCGGCGCCGACGCGGCGGAACTCGCCGGCCGTCGTGCGGCGCTGGCTTTGCTCGAGGATCTCGGCATCGCCGCTCCGGCAATGCCCGACGTGCCCGACGCCGACGCCATCGAACGCAAGCTCGCGAGCATTGGGCGCTTTCGTGTGGGGATCGAGCAGGCGTTTGCGGCGCCCGACGATCCGTCGGCGCGTTGGCCCGACGACATGATCGTGTGTCGATGCGAGGAAGTCGATGCGCGCACGCTGCGCGACTGCGTGCGGGAGGACGGTGTGACCGACATCAATCGGCTCAAAGCGCTTACGCGTGTCGGCATGGGGCGCTGCCAGGGCCGCATGTGCGGCGAGGCGGCCTGCCATCTGCTCGCGCGCGAGAGCGGCCAGACGCTGGCACAAGCGGGGCGTCTGCGGGCGCAGGCCCCGATCAAACCGATTCCGATCGCGCCGATGTTGTTCGATGAAAACGTTGCGGCCATTCCCGAGGAGGCGCGCGATGAGTGAGACCCTGCATTACGACGTTGTCGTCGCCGGTGGTGGGCTGGTCGGCGCCTCGGCGGCGCGTGCGCTGGCCGAGCGTGGTTTGCGTGTGGCGTTGTTCGAGCGGCGTTATTGCGGCGCGCAGGCCAGCGGCGTGAACTACGGCGGCGTACGCTGCCAGGGCCGCCCGGAAGAACAACTGCCGCTCGCCATGCGCGCGCGCAAGTTATGGGATCGCCTGCCCGAATTGATCGGGATCGACGGCGAATTCGTGCGCTCGGGACACTTGCGTCTCGCTCGTCGCGAGAGCGATCTCGAACCGCTCGACGCCTGGTCGGCCATGGCCAGCCGCTACGGTCTCGCCTCGACTGTGCTGCGTGGGGCGGCGTTTCGCGAGCGTTTTCCGTGGCTGGGCGACGGCGCCGTCGGCGGCTCGCTGTGTCTGAGCGACGGCCACGCGAACCCGCGTCTCGTATCGCCCGCGTTTGCGCGCGCCGCCCGCGCGCTCGGCGCGCACGTGCGCGAACGTACGCCGATTACCTCGGTGGCGCACGATGGCGTGCGCTTCCAGCTTGCGGCAAAGCCAGTCGACGGCGAGCCATTGCACCTGAGCGCCGACTGGCTGCTCAATACCTCCGGCGCGTGGGCGAATCACATCGCGGGCACGTTCGGCGAGCGGGTGCCGATGCATGCCATCTATCCGAACATGTGGGTCACCGAACCGCTGCCGAAGTTCATTGGCCATAACCTCGGCGTGTACGGCGGCGGCGTGTATGCGCGGCAAGTCGAGCGCGGCAACTGTGTGATCGGCGGCGGACGCGGCACCGGCGACGGCGAGTACGCCCAGCCGTCGGCCGATACCACGCGCGCCGTGATGCGCGAGGCCTGTGCATTGCTGCCGGCGCTGCGCCATGCGTTGCTCATTCGCACCTGGAGCGGCGTGGAGGGCGAGACGCCCGATAACAATCCGATCATCGGCATGAGTCGCACCACGCCGCATCTGGTGCATGCCTTCGGCTTCTCGGGGGGCGGCTTTCTGCTGGCCCCTGGCGTAGGCGAAGTGCTGGCGGATCTGGTCACGCACGGCGAGACGGCGACACCGATCGAGGCGTTTGCCGTCGACCGGTTCGCGCCGGTCGCGGCCGATGCGTGATCGGCAAATGCATCCCGTACGTCCCGAGTTCGTCACAACACTACCTTCCTCACACCCAGGAAACACAAGGAGAACCACGATGAAGCTATCCCGAAAGGTCGTCATGTGCGCTGCGGCGCTGGCATTGGGCGCGAGCAGCGCGGCCTGGTCGCAGTCCAAAACGTTGTACGTCGGCATGAATGGCGGCTCGATGGAAAAGGCCTATACGACTCAGGTCTTCCCCGAGTTCGAAAAGGCCAACAATGTGAAGGTCGTGGTGGTGCCGGGAACGTCGTCCGACGTGCTGGCCAAGCTGCTCGCGAATCGAAACAGCCCGCAGATGCACGTGGTGTTCCTGGACGATGGCGTGATGGCGCGCGCGATCAGCATGGGGGTGTGCCAGAAGCTCGACGATTCGCCCACGCTCAAGGAGCTGTATCCGTTCGCGCGCGTGAAGGACGACATGGCCGCTGGCGTGCAGCTGGGCATGACCGGTATCGGCTACAACACCAAGATCTTCAAGGAAAAGGGCTGGGCCGCGCCGACGTCGTGGAGCGATTTCGCCGATCCCAAGTACAAGGGCAAGGTGGTGTTCCAGTCGGCGTCGAGCAGCACGTTCGGCTTGCATGGTTTCCTGGCCCTGAACCGCATCTGGGGCGGTAGCGAGACCAACGTCGAGCCGGGCTTCAGCAAGTGGGCGACCACCGTGGGCCCGAATGTCGTCGAGTACATTCCGAATTCGGCCAAGCTCTCGGAAATGATCCAGACCGGCGAAGCCGCGATCTTCCCGCTGACGCCGACGGCCGTGAGCGAGCTGCAGGACAAGGGCATTCCGGTGGCGTACGTGGCCCCCAAGGAAGGTGCCGTGCAGTTGCTGGTCGACCTGTGTGTCGTGAAGAACAGCCCGGATAACGCCATGGCGCAGAAGCTCGCGCAATTCCTGCTCTCGGCCAAGGGGCAGACGCTTGCCGCCGCGGCGGGTGCGTACATCCCGACCAATCCGCACGCCACCGTGCCGCCCGCGATGCAGAAGCGTCTGGGCAAGATCGACGAACTGGTGAAGAACATCACGACCGTGGATTGGGACGCCATCAATCAGCGTCGCGCCCAGTGGGATCAGCGCTGGAACCGTCAGATCGAGCAGTAATCTCGATGCCATGCCCCTGGCGCATGTCCAGCATGCGCCGGGAAGACGGAAAACGCCGGGCCGCTCATGAAAGGCACCCCGAAAGTTGGATGGATGTCCGACGCTTGGGGGGCATCAGGGCGCCCGGCGTTTTTTGCTCGGGTGCCAGATGAGTCACATCGCGTCCGACTTGGCAGCGAGTGCGGCAAAGGCGCCGACAAGGTCGGCGTGGTCGGCGGGGATCATCAGGGCCTGCAGCGCGTGGGCGGGCTGGTCGAGCATCAGGTAGCCCAGGCTCCACGTCGGAAATGCGCCGGGCGTGTGCGGCGTGCCATCGAGCAACACCTGGATGTCGCGATGGTGACGCGATGCCTCGATGCGCTGGCGTGCATCGGCAAGCGGTTCGCTCGGTCCTTCGATGTATTGATAGAACATCGTGCCATCGTAGAGCAGCACGCCGGTGATGCCGTAGGTGGCGTTGAACCCGCGTGAGTTGACGATGATCTTGGCGAGCTCCCGCAGATCGAGATCGGGCAAGGCTCGGCTCAAGTACGCGTAACACTCGATCATGCTTCGTTGTCTCCGTCATACAGGCTGGGCGTCGGCGCGCGATATTGGCGTGGACGCTGCGTCAGCGCGCATTAGAATACCGCATGTGCGAAGCCTGAGACTCACGCGTCATGCCGATTAAATTTCTACGTGGATTCACCCAGCCGGTGCGCACCGATGCCGCGAACCGGCGTCTGGGCTGCTCGCTGGCTTTCGTGGCGGGCGGCGCCAACGCGGGCGGCTTTCTTGCCGTCGGTCAGTACACGTCGCACATGTCGGGCATTGTCGCCTCGCTCTCCGACAATCTGGCGCTCGGGCAGCTCGTGCTCGTGTTGGCCGGATTCAGCGCCTTGCTGGCGTTCCTGCTCGGTGCCGCAACCTCGTCCATCCTCATTCATTGGGGGCGGCGCCATCAGACGCACAGCGAATATGCGGTACCGCTCATGCTCGAAGCGTTGCTCCTGCTGGCGTTCGGCGTGATGGGGGCCAATCTTGAAAATCGGCGGCTGTTATACGTGCCGGGCACCGTCGGGTTGCTGTGTTACGTGATGGGGCTGCAGAATGCCATCATCACCAAGATCTCCCGGGCCGAGATTCGCACGACACACGTTACCGGTCTGGTCACGGACATCGGCATCGAACTGGGCAAAATGAGCTACTGGAATCGGCCCGGGGTGGCGCGTCATCTGCCGCGCGTGGCCGGGGACCATCAGAAGCTGCGTTTGCTGTGCGCGTTGCTGGGCATGTTCTTCCTGGGCGGGCTGGCCGGGGCGCTGGGTTTCAAGCACCTCGGCTTCGTCGCGACGGTTCCGCTCGCAGGGATACTGATCGTGCTGGCCATCGTGCCGCTGCTCGACGATCTCGCACGAAGCCCCCACTGAACACTGCACCGACGAACCCTGACGCCAGTCAGCGCTCAGTCGGCCATGGCGGGAATGGCCCCGTCCTGGAAAAGCACGCGCGGTGCATCCATCGTGCCGTCTTCCTCGTCGACCAGCACTTCGTAGGCGGCAATGCCCGCGAAGCCGGAGGCCATCGATTGCGCGATGCGCACGGCGCCGAATTCGGTGCTCGCCTGGCGCAACTCGCCGGGCTGCAAGACGCCGTCTTTGTTCTTGCGATAGGGCACGACGATGAACTTGATGGATTTGGCGTCGCTCATGGTGTCACTCAAGATGAAATGGCATGATCGGAAATGTAGCATGAGTACTGTATAAAAATACAGTGTATTTTTGAAGTCATTCCAGCGCTCTTGGCCCTTGGGGGCGTGCATGCCTAGGCGGGCTGTCGTCGGCCCGGTCAGGTCCGGCGGGGCGGCCGAGTCCAAACAACATCCCGTAATGTCTACATAACTAGTAAATGGTCGTATCTTCGCGCGCGGCTTGATAGCCTGCGGGTCGAATCGCGAGTTGCGACCAAATGATGACAAGCATTGAGAGCGTTGAATGAATGCAGGCAATCTGATTTCGGCAAACCGGCTGCAAGACGGCCTGGTCGTTTGGCTGGACAAGCAGCATAACTGGGTCGATGACCTGGCGCAGGCACACGTGTTCGACGCGCAGGAACTCGAGCCGGCGCAAGCGGCTGCGAAAAGCGCGCTGGCCGCCAATCTGATCGTCGATCCCATGCCGCGCCCGGCGCAACTGAGCGACGCCGGCCCGGTGCCGGAAGATTTCCGGGAACAACTGCGCTCGCGCGGGCCGTCGGTGCGTGAAGATTTGGGCAAGCAGGCCGAGCAGGGCGGTGAGCCGGCGGCGCTGGTGCATGCGCCGGCATTGACCGTTGCCCCGGAGCACGCCGGCATCTATCGCTACGACCCGTCCGAGCGCGAGTTCCTCAAGGACCGCGCCAACGAGTTCGGTCAGAAGGTGGCGCGACGCCTGTCCGGCGAACTCAGCGAAGACGATTTCAAGGTCTATCGCCTGATGAACGGTCTGTACCTGCAACTGCACGGCTACATGTTGCGCGTTGCGATTCCGTACGGAACGCTGAGCGGCATTCAGATGCGTCAGCTCGCCTATGTGGCGACCCGCTACGACAAGGGCTACGGCCACTTCACCACGCGCCAGAACCTTCAGTTCAACTGGCCGACGCTCTCCGACTCGCCCGAAATCCTGTCGGCGTTGGCCGACGTGGACCTGCACGCCATCCAGACGAGCGGCAACTGCATTCGCAACGTGACGACCGACCAGTTCGCCGGCGCCGCGAAGGACGAAGTCCTCGACCCGCGCGTGTATGCCGAGATCTTGCGTCAATGGTCGACCGACCATCCGGAATTCACCTATCTGCCGCGCAAGTTCAAGATCGCGATCACGGGTGGCCAGGCCGACCGTGCCGCCGTGCGCTTTCACGACATTGGCATTCTGGCGCGTACCAACGATCGTGGCGAAGTGGGATTCCAGATCTACGCGGGCGGTGGCTTGGGACGCACGCCGATCGTCGGCACGCTCGTGCGCGAGTGGTTGCCCGAAGCAGATCTGCTGCGTTTCGTCGAGGCGATCCTGCGGGTGTACAACGCGCTGGGTCGACGTGACAACATCTATAAGGCGCGCATCAAGATCCTCATCAAGGAAATGCAGCCCGCGAAGTTCATCGAGATGATCGAGGAAGAGTTCGCGCGCATTGCGCTCACGCATCGGCCGTTGGGCGATGCCGTCGTCGAGGGGATTCGCGAGCGATTCATCGTGCCCGAGTTCGAGACGCTGCCGAGCGAGTCGACGGCGTTTGCGCAATCGTACGAGCGCGATATCGCGTTCCGTCACTGGGTCGATACCTGCACGCACGAGCACAAGGTGCCCGGCTATATCAGTGCGGTCGTCTCGCTCAAGCCGGCCGGCGGTATTCCGGGTGACGCCAGTGCGCAGGAGATGCTGGTGCTGGCCGATCTGGCCGAGCAATATTCGTTCAACGAATTGCGCGTGACGCATGAGCAGAACCTGGTGTTGCCGCACGTCAAGCGTGACGAACTGCATGCGCTGTGGTCGCGCCTGAAGGCGGCCGGTCTGGCGACGGCCAACATCGGCCTGATTTCGGATGCGATCGCTTGCCCGGGCCTGGATTACTGCGCGCTCGCCAATGCGCGTTCGGTACCGGTGGCGCAACGCATTGCGCTGCGATTCTCCGAGGCGCAGCAACGCGATATCGGGCCGGTGACGCTCAATGTATCCGGCTGCATCAACGCCTGCGCGCATCACCACGTCGCGCACATCGGTATTCTCGGTGTCGACAAGGCGGGCAAGGAGAACTATCAGATCACGCTGGGCGGCTCGGCCGACGAGAATGCCGCGGTCGGCAAGATTCTCGGCCCGGGCGTCAGCTATGAGGACGTGCCGCAGGTGATCGAGAACATTCTCGGACGATATCTCTCGTTGCGAAACGAGGGCGAGCGCTTCATCGATACGCTCGGACGCGTTGGGGCAGAAGAATTCAAGGGAGCTTTGAATGTTGATTGATCGAAACGGACTGCCGGCGGCAGACGTCTGGACTTATCACGGCGCCGACGCGTCGGCCACGGCGGCGCTGCCGGGCAACAAGGACGTGTTGCCGCTCGACGCCTGGCTTGCCGCGAACGAGAAGGGCGTGGCGCCGGCCGGTGTGCGCGTGCAGGGGCACGACGATGCGGCACGTATTGCGCCGCTGTTGCCGCAACTCGACCTGATCGTGATCGAATTCCCGAAGACGCGCGACGGGCGGGGATTCACGCTGGCGAAGCTGCTGCGGGACAAGTGGCAATTCGAAGGGGCGATTCGCGCGGCGGGTCCGTTGCTGCCGGATCAACTGGCGATGTTGTGGGCGTGCGGCTTCGATAGCCTGCTGTCGCCGTCGGACGTGCCCACGGCACGCTGGCATGAGGCCGCCCAGGCGGCAGTGGGTCGCGCCTCGCGTCCCCGCACGCTGCTCGAGCGTCTGTCGGCCTGAGGACCACGCTCTGAAGTTCCTGCGGCCGGCACCGTCCGGCCGCGGTCCTTGATGGCGGGCGTGCGCCGCCGTCGGACACCGCAAAATTCACCCCTGCGTAGAACTCCTACGAGACACGCCAAGTCAGATATCGGGCGTCGTCGACTGTCCGGGCGTGCTACACCATCATCGGGTGTCCAAACGACAAAACCCGCACAGTCAATGACTGTGCGGGTTTTAATCTGGTCGGGGCGAGAGGATTTGAACCTCCGACCACCTGCACCCCATGCAGGTACGCTACCAGGCTGCGCTACGCCCCGTGAGAAATGCGTCGTCTAGATGCATTGCTCGAAAGAGGGCGAGTATAGCAGAGCTTCGCTCGGGAAAGAAAGAGGACGTGCGTGTCGTACGCATATTTTTTTGCATCCGGCACGCGCAGCGCGACGTCTACCGTTGGCGAAACCCCATGATGGTTATCCCGAATGTTGCATTCGGAGGGCCACACGATAATGGAATTCTGCCTAATCCTGCCCTTGGGGGCTCGGAGACAAGCGATGCCGCAAATCCTGGGATTCGAGGCCGCGCGCGACCTGCTGCTCGCCCAGCGCGCCCACTACGACGTGGCGTACCGTGATTTCCGTTGGCCCGTCCTCTCGCATTTCAATTGGGCGCTGGATTTCTTCGACCCCCAAGCCCAGGGCAACGACCGTCCGGCCCTCTGGGTCGTCGAAGAAGACGGACGCGAGGCACGGCTGTCATTTGCCGAAATGTCGCGGCGCTCCAATCGCGTCGCCAATTTCCTGCGAGCGCAAGGCGTGTCGCGCGGTGACCGCGTGTTGCTCATGCTACCCAATCAGGTCGAACTCTGGGACCTCATGCTCGCCTGCATGAAACTCGGCGCCGTCATGATTCCCGCGACAACGCTGCTCGCCGCGAGCGACCTTGTCGACCGGCTCGAACGGGGCCGTGTGCGTCACGTCGTCACCACCGCACGCGATGCCGTCAAGTTCGCCGCCTTGCCCGGCGACTATCGGCGCATCGCCGTTGGCGCCAACCCGCCCGAAGGATGGACGCCCCTCGCGCCCGCCTATCAAGCCTCAGACCACTTCACCCCCGACGGTGCCACGCTCGCGACCGATCCATTGCTGCTCTACTTCACGTCCGGGACCACGTCGCGCCCGAAGCTCGTGCTTCACACGCACCAGAGCTATCCGGTCGGCCATCTCGCCACGATGTACTGGCTTGGCCTGCAACCCGGCGATATCCACTGGAACATCAGCTCGCCAGGCTGGGCGAAACACGCGTGGAGCTGCTTTTTCGCGCCGTGGAACGCGGGCGCCACCATCTTCGTCTACAACTTCTCGCGCTTCGATGCGCGTGCCGCGCTCGAGACGGCCACGCGTTGCGGCGTCACGACGTTGTGCGCGCCGCCCACCGTCTGGCGCATGATGATTCAGGAAGATCTCACTCGCCATGCGGTGAAATTCCGTGAACTGATCGGCGCGGGCGAGCCGCTCAATCCCGAAGTGATCGACCAGGTCAAACGCGCCTGGCACATCACGATTCGCGACGGCTATGGTCAGACCGAAACCTGTTGCCAGATCGGCAACTCTCCGGGGCAGCCCGTCAAGGCGGGGTCGATGGGGCGCCCCATGCCAGGCTATCGCGTCGTACTGCTCGATCACGACGGCGCCGAAGCCGACGAAGGCGAAATCGCGCTCGTGTTGTCGTCACGCCCGACGGGTTTGATGCAAGGCTACGAGGACGATAGCGAGAAGACCGCCGACGCCATGCGCGAGGGCTACTACCACACGGGCGACGTGGCGATGCGCGACGAGCGCGGCTACTTCACGTACATCGGGCGCGCGGACGATGTCTTCAAGGCGTCCGACTATCGCATCAGCCCGTTCGAGCTGGAAAGCGAACTCATCAAGCACCCGGCCGTCGCCGAAGCCGGCGTGGTGCCGAGTCCCGATCCGGTGCGGCTTGCCGTGCCGAAAGCCTTCATCACGCTGCGCACCGGTTTTCACGCCGACGAAAAGCTCGCCCTCGACATCCTGCGCTTCTGCCGCGATCACCTCGCCCCCTACAAACGCATCCGACGCATCGAGTTCTGCGATCTGCCGAAGACCATTTCCGGAAAGATTCGCCGCGTCGAATTGCGGCGTACGGAAGCGGGGCGCAATCTGGAAAGCCGCCGCGAGATGGAGTTCTGGGACGTCGATTTCAACGATCTCAAGTGATGCCGCGTGGCCCCGGCCTGCACGACCCCGCGAGGGCCCCCGCCGAGCGTTGCGCTCAGCGCAGGTGCTGAATCACCAGTTCGGCACCGAGCATGGCGAGACCCACGAAGAAGCACCGGCGGAAGACGGGCGCACTGACGCGCCCTCGCACCCACTGCCCGAAGTACATGCCGCCCAGTGCGGGCGCCAACGCCAGCAGCGACACGCCGATCGCATGGCCGTGGAGGATGCCGTCGCGCGCCAGCCCGGCGGCGAGCGCCACGGTCGACACGGTAAACGATAGGCCGAGCGCCTGCACGAGATCGTCGCGCTCGAGATCAAGCGCCTGGAGGAACGGCACCGCGGGAATGACGAACCCCCCGGTCGCCGCCGTGACCAGTCCGGTCACCACACCCATGCCCGCGCCGAGCGCGCTCACGCGCGCGGCGGACCAACGCTTGGGCACATGCAGCCGCACCGCCGCCAGCCCCAATGCCGCATAAACGAGAAGCGCGATGCCCAGCGCCATGCCCGCAACGTTGCCGCCGTTGGCCAGCCATCCGCCACCGGCCCATGTGCCGACGCAGGTGCCGACCAGCATCGGCCACAGACGCCTGGCCAGCGCGGCAAAGCGCGGCCCCGCCAGCAATTGCCAGACATTCGTCACGAGCGACGGCACGATCAGGAGCGCCGCGGCCTGCGCCGTCGGCATCGCCAATCCGAGCAGCCCCACGGCCACCGTGGGCAGGCCCAGCCCGATCACGCCTTTGACGAAGCCCGCGAGCACAAAGGTGGCAAGCCCCAGGAGGAGTAGGGGGATGAGGTCGGTGAGGTGTTGAGTATTCATCATGGCGTCAGTATCGATGTGCCATGCTGGAACGCCAATGCGGCATCCGCGCAGGCGGGCTCAGGCAGGCGCTGAGGCTGCGATGTCGGGCCGAGGTGGCGTCCGGCGCGCTTTGGCGTTTTCAGTTATGCTCAGGCCAAATTCACGCCGTGCCAAAGCATCGCGCCAGTCCAGAGGGATGGAAGTTGGAAAAACAGAATCGTCAACACGAACACACCGCACACACCGGGCCGCATGCCGCTCACGCGCCGCTTGATCGGCGCCTGGCGCTCATCATGCAGCCCGATCATCTCGCGCTGCTCGGCGAAGGTCTGTCGGGCATCGAACGGGAAACCCTGCGCGTCGAAGACAACGGCGCGCTCGCGCTGACGCCGCATCCGCGTGCGCTCGGCTCGGCACTGACCAACGAAGAGATCACCACCGATTATTCGGAATCGCTGCTCGAGTTCATCACGCCGCCGCAGCGCGATGCGGCCGACGTCATCGCCCGCCTGGACGAAATTCATCAGTTCGCCTACCGCAAGCTCGGCACGGAATTGCTATGGAGCGATTCGATGCCGCCCGCGCTGCCGCCGGAAGCAGTGATTCCGATCGCCGACTACGGCACGTCGCACATCGGCAAGCTCAAGCATGTCTATCGCCGCGGCCTCGCGCTGCGCTATGGCAAGCCGATGCAGTGCATCGCAGGCATTCACTACAATTTTTCGCTGGCCGAACCGTTGTGGACATTGTTGCGCGAGCACGAGGGCGCAACGCAGTCCGCACGCGATTATCAGTCGGCGCGCTATGTCGCGCTCATCCGCAATTTTCGTCGCTACAGCTGGCTGCTGATGTACCTGTTCGGTGCGTCGCCGGTGCTGCACGCCGAATTCCTGCGCGGACGCGAGCACGGCCTCGATGCCTTCGACGAAGGCACGCTCGGGCTGCCCTATGCGACCAGCTTGCGCATGAGCGATCTGGGCTACCAGAACAGCGCGCAGTCCGAAGTCTCGCCCTGTTACGACTGCCTGCCCAGCTATATCGACGCGCTTACGCAAGCCGTCAGCCAGCCGCATCCCGCCTACGAGGCGCTCGGCACGCAGCGCGATGGCGAATGGATTCAGCTCTCGACCAATCTCCTGCAAATCGAGAACGAGTTCTACGCCACGATTCGCCCGAAGCGGGTGACGTATAGCGGCGAGCGCCCGGTGCAGGCGCTCGCGCGTCGCGGGGTCCAATACGTGGAAGTCCGCTGTATCGACATCGATCCCTTCCAGCCGGTCGGTATCGACGTCGACACGGCGCGCTTCATCGACGCCTTCCTGCTGTTCTGCGCGCTGGAAGACAGCCCGTCGTGTTCGGACGCCGAGAACCGCGAGAATCGCGATAACTTCGCTCACGTGGTCAAGGAAGGCCGGAAACCGGGGCTCGTGCTGCATCGCGGTGGCGAAGCGATCACGCTGTTCGATTGGGCCGAGACATTGCTCGATCGCATCGACCGGACGGCGGCTGCATTCGACCTGCAGCGTGGCGGAGCGCATTACGCGCATACGATGGCGCTGCAACGTGCCAAGGTGCAGGACGTGTCGCTTACGCCGTCCGCCCGTGTGATGATCGCGCTCGAACCACTGCGCGGCACGACGGGGGGTGCGTTCCAGGCGTTCGCGCTCGCGCAGAGCCAGCGTCATGCGCAGACGCTGCGCGACATGCCGCTCGATGCGCGCGTTGTCGAGCACTTCGAAACACTGGCCCGGAAGTCGCTCGACGCCCAAGCCGAACTGGAGCGCACGCAGGTCGGCGACTTCGATGCATTCGTCGCCGATTACCTGGCAGGCACGCTAGGGGCTGCCACCGCCTGACGGACAGTCCGCAGCGCAGGTACACGAAAAAGCGCCTCATGCGAGGCGCTTTTTTCATGGATGACGCGAATGACGCGAGCGGTGCCTGTCAGCCCAATACCCCGAGCTGCCACGTAAAAAAGACGGCCAGCCCGACGCCGATGGTGAGCAACTGGTGACGCGTCGCGGCGCAGACGGCGATGGCCACGAGGGCCGCGACGAGTTGCGGATTACGCCACGTCAGCTCGAGACCGTTGCCATGCGGCGCCAGCGTCATCGGCACAATGATTGCCGTGAGTACCGTCACAGGGACGAACGACAACGCCTCGCGCAGCCACTCGGGAAACCGCACGCGGTCGCCCAGCAGGAAGATCCCGGCCTTGACGGCAAACGTGACGGCGGCCATGCCGCCAATCGCCACGACATAATTCATTGCGCACCCCCGCGACGCTTCGCGTGCAGCGCCAGCATGCCCGACGCAATGCCGAGTGCCACGGCCACCAGCAAGCCGAGCTTGTAAGGCAAGCCATGACACAGGAACGCGGCCACCCCGGCGACAATTGTCGCGATGGCCCACGGCATGCGGGCCATCTGCGGCACGATGATCGCGATGAACGTAGCGACCATCGCGAAGTCGAGGCCCAGCGTTTGCAGACGCGGAAACGCGGCGCCGAACAGCAACCCGGCAAGCGTCCACACTTGCCAATTCATGTACATCGACAGACCTGAGCCCAGGAAGTACCAGTGGCCCATCGGATCGTCGGGGTGGCGATGGAAATGGCTACTTGTCACCGCGAACGTCTCGTCCGTCAGCAGGAATCCCAGCAGGGCACGCCACCGCAAATTCAGATGCCCCACATGCGGCAACAGGTTGGCCGCATACAGCATGTGCCGCAGATTCACGATCAGCGTCGTTGCCCACAGCACGAGATAGCCCACGCCCGTCGCAAAAAGGCCGGCAGCAATGAACTGACTGGATCCAGCGAAAACGGTGAGCGACATGAGCTGGCCGTGCCACGTCGCCAGCGGTGTGGTCGCCACCAGGGCACCGAAGATCAGGCCGAACGGGGCCGCGCCAACGATCATCGGCAGGGTGTCACGGGCACCTGCGGCAAAACTAGCCGCACGGGTCGGAGCCAGCATGGAGGCGCTTTCCTGAAGGTAAAGAGTTGAAGACGGAAACGGGCGAAGGCGTGAGCATAGCCGCTATATCGGGCCGCACGCTTGTACGTTCTTGCGCTTTGGGCGTGAAGGCGGCTCGACAGTGAAAAACGGCCACCCGTTGGGTGGCCGCGCATTGTGGCGGTGCGGGCCCACGTCAGCCGCTTGCGCGGGCTGACGTGGGCCAAGCGTCATGGGTGCTTGAACATGTCGAGAATGCGCGCCTTCTCGCGAGCGTCGACACCGCCCGGCGACGGGGGCTGACCCTCGGCGGGCGGCGGGGCGGCAGGCGAGGGCGAATTGCTCCCGAAGAACGGCAACGAGAATCCGCTGCTGCTGTCGTCGATCCCGATGCTCGCGACAAACCCGTTGCCCGGCATTTTGCTGGACTCATAAAGCTCGCCGTTCACGACGCTGACCCCTTCGGGCATCGCCATTTGTTGCTCAGGCACGCCGTTGAGCGCCACGCCCATGTACTTGGTCCATACCGGCAACGCCAGTTGCGCGCCGAATTCACGGCTACCGAGCGTCTTGGGTTGGTCAAAGCCGAGCCATGCCACGGCAACGAGCGAATGCTGGTAACCGGCGAACCAGCCGTCGAGGGCATCGTTGGTCGTGCCGGTCTTGCCAGCCAGGTCGGTGCGCTTGAGCACGTTCGTGCCCGCGCCGGTGCCGCGTTGCGCCACCGATTGCAGCAGGCTGTTCATGATGTACGCGTTCGGCGCGGAAATCGCGCGGGCGGCGTTCACCCCGGCGACCACCGGCGTGGCCTTGTTGAGCAAGTTGCCGCGCGCGTCGCGAATCTCGCTGATCAGGTACGGGGCGACGCGATACCCGCCGTTCGCGAACACCGCGTAGGCGCCGGCCAGTTGCAGCGGTGTGGTCTGCCCGGCGCCCAGCGCCATCGGCAGATACGGCGGCACCTTGTCGGCGTCGAAGCCGAAGCGCGTGGCGTAATCCTGGGTGTACTGCGTGCCGGCAAACTGCAGCAGACGAATTGCCACAAGGTTCTTCGAGCGTTGCAGCCCTTCGCGCACCGTCATCGGGCCGCTGAAAGCGTCGTCGTCATGCGGATCCCACGCCTGCCCGCCGGTCTGCGCGGGCGGCAGGTTGAGCGGGCCGTCCATCACCATCGTCGCCGGGCTCACGCCTTTCTCGATGGCTGCCGAGTACACCACCGGCTTGAACGTCGAGCCCGGCTGACGCCATGCCTGCGTTGCCCGGTTGAACTTGCTCTGATTGAAGTCGAAGCCGCCGACCAGCGCGCGGATGGCGCCGTCGTCCGGCGAGAGCGAGACGAGCGAGCCTTGCACTTCCGGCAACTGCGTGATGCGCCACTTGCCGCGTGCATCTTTCATTACACGGATGATCGCGCCCGGACGGATGCGGATCTTTTCGCTGGCCTTCGCCGAGAGTGCCGACGCGGCAAAGCCAATGCCGTCGCCGTTGACGACCACGGTGTCGCCCGAGAGCGGCACGGCCGTGACCTGAGACGTGCTGGCGGCCACCACCACGGCGGCGACCAGATCGCCGTTGTCGGGATGTTCGAGCAGCGTGTCTTCGATCGCCTGCTGACGATCGGGCATCGCGGCGGGCAGTTCCACGAAGCCCTCGGGGCCCCGATACGCATGACGGCGCTCGTAGTCGAGCACGCCCATGCGCACGGCTTCGTACGCGGCCTGCTGTTTCTTCGAGTCGAGCGTCGTGATGACGGTCAGGCCGCGGGTGTAGGTGTCTTCCTTGTATTCGTCGTACACGGCCTGACGCACCATTTCGGCGACGTACTCGGCATGCACGTTGTACTCGTTGCCGGACGTGCGCGTGCGGATCGACTCGTGCAGGGCATCTTCGTACTGACTGCGCGAAATGTAGCCCAGATCGAGCATGCGCTTGAGAATGTATTCTTGACGAATCTTCGCGCGTTTCGGATTGACGATCGGGTTGTAGGCCGAAGGCGCCTTGGGCAGGCCAGCCAGCATGGCCGCCTCGCCGAGCGTGATGTCCTTCAGATCCTTGCCGAAATAAATGCGTGCAGCGCTTGCGAAGCCGTAGGCGCGTTGACCCAGATAGATCTGGTTCATGTACAGCTCGAGAATCTTGTCCTTCGACAACGCCGACTCGATCTTGTACGCCAGCAGCATTTCGTAGATCTTGCGCGTGGCCGTCTTCTCGCGCGAGAGGAAGAAGTTGCGCGCGACCTGCATCGTGATCGTACTGGCGCCCTGCGCGGCTCCGCCGTGCAGTACGTCTGAAACACCGGCCCGCAGAATACCGATGAAGTCGACGCCGCCGTGATCGTAGAACCGATAGTCCTCGATCGCGAGCACGGCCTTCTTCATGACGTCCGGAATCTGATCGATGGTGACCAGGCTGCGGCGCTCTTCGCCGAATTCGCCGATCAGCACGTTATCGGACGTATAGACCCGCAGCGGTACCTTCGGCCGGTAATCGGTGATGACGTCCAGCGGCGGCAGGTTCGGGCGCATGACGATCAACGCATAGCCAACGAGCAGCGCGCCCACGAGCGCCAAGCCTACCAAAGTGGTAAAGATGACGGCGAGCGTGCCGAAACCGCGTTGACGACCTGGGGCGAGCTGCGAGGCGGCGTGTGCAGACGGCGCCTGGGGCGTGACGACGGGGGACTTGGGAGGCGCCGAATGAGACGGCGCACGAGGCGGCAAACAATGCTTCAAGGACATACCCAACGAAAATTGCAGGATGGGAACAGGCCGGCCGGCCTAGCGCTGCGTGGATCCCCGCCGCGCGGCGAAATCGGAGCAGTATGCCACGCCCGGCGCGAACACGCGCGTTTCGGGCGATCACCCACTCGCCAACGACAATCACGGTGCGCTTCGGCGATCCTGTGCGGGGTCGGCGCACCCAGCGCACCGCTCACCCGCCAGGCCGCACCATACCACGCTAACCGGGGACTCGCCCGATGTGTGACATCGGGCGGGCGATACAACGTCAACCCAAGCGTTTGAGAAAGACCGTCATTTCCTTTTCCGCCTGACGGTCCCCGTGCGCCTGTGCGGCGGCAATCCCACGCGTCCACGCGTCGCGGGCACCCTCGCGATCGCCCGCGCCGTGTCGCGCTTTCCCCAACAGCTTCCACGCGGCCGTGTAGGCCGGATCGAACGCCACGCAACGGGTCAGGTGATCGGCCGCGACCGGGAAGTTCTGCGCATCCAGATAGGCCTTGCCGAGCCCGAAACGCAACAGCGCGTTGTCTTTGCCGGCCGCCAACAGCTTTTCGAGTCCCTCGATCATAATTCGAATATATCAGATGGATATATAAAAAATGTCATAAGATCATGCCCGGTTCCCACGCCATCGGCTTGGTGCGAAAGACTCGGAAAGAGGCTCGTATACCCGCGGGACGCTAAAGTCGGGGTCTCGCCACGCCGATGACATAAATAATACCGGCCCGACAGAGGCCGTACAGGGACCCGAACCCACGACACAAGACGGAGACGACAGTATGTTGCGTAGCTTTTCCATCAAGGCGCGCCTCGGGATGACGATGGCGCTGTTGGCGGCGTTACTGATTCTGTTGGGCGCGCTCGGCATTGCGGGCATGACGCGCACGGGCAACGCGCTTCGCGAGACGTACGCCAATCACCTCGCCGCCACGGTGGCGCTCGGCAAAGACAACGCCACGCTGGCGCGCACCCGCGCCATTCTCGATCGCGTGGTGCTGCATCCGGAATCGCCGGATGGGGACAAGATTGCCACACGTGCACGCGGCATGATCAAGGACGCGAATGCGGCATGGGCCGCCTATCAGGCGTTGCCGCGCGGCCCCGAGGAACAGCGGATGGCCGACGAGGTCGCCGCCCGGCGCGCCACCTTCTTCGAGCAGGGCATGAATCCGATGCTCACCGCCATCGACGCGCGCGATCGTACGGCCATGGACGAGATCACGATGAACGTGCTGCCCAAGCGTTACGCCGAGCTTACGAAGGCCAGTGACGCGCTGGCCGCGTACAAGCTGAAGCTCGGGCACGACACGTACGAAGCGTCGATGGCGGAGCTGGCGGCATTCCGCTGGCTGAGCATCGGCGCAACGGCGCTGGGCGTGCTCATGGCCATCGCCTGCTACTTCTCGCTGCGCGGCGCGATCATGCGGCCGCTTGGCGAAGCACTGGCACATTTCGAGCACATATCGGCAGGACAACTCGACAATCCGGTGCACGCGCGCGGCAAGGACGAAATGTCGATGCTCATGCGCGGTCTCGAGGCGATGCAGTCGCGTCTCGCGGACACGATTCGCGGCGTGCGCCGCAGTTGCGATGCGATGGCGACCGCCACGGCCGAAATCTCGGCGGGCAATACCGACCTGTCGGCGCGCACCGAAGAGCAGGCCGCCTCGCTGGAGGAGACGGCCTCGTCGATGGAGCAACTGACGGCCACGGTCAAGCAGAACGCCGACAACGCACGTCAGGCGAGCCAACTGGCGGTCAATGCGTCGGATATCGCATCGCGCGGCGGCCAGGTGGTGGCGCGGGTGGTCGACACGATGCAGGGCATCTCGACCAGTTCGTCGCAAGTGGTGGACATCATCGGCGTGATCGACGGGATTGCATTCCAGACCAACATCCTCGCGCTCAACGCTGCCGTGGAAGCGGCCCGTGCCGGCGAGCAGGGCCGCGGGTTCGCCGTGGTGGCGGGCGAGGTGCGCACGCTGGCACAGCGCAGTGCCACGGCCGCGCGCGAGATCAAGGCACTCATCGAAACGTCGGCGCAGAAGGTGGCCGACGGCTCGACGCTGGTGGCCGAAGCGGGGCGCACGATGAACGACATCCTGCAAGCCGTGCAGCGCGTGACGGACATCATGGGGGAGATCTCGGCGGCGTCCGACGAGCAGAGCAGCGGCATCGAGCAGGTGAATCGGGCGGTCACGCAAATGGATGCCGTCACGCAGCAGAATGCCGCGCTGGTGGAGCAAGCGGCGGCGGCGGCCGCGTCGCTGGAAGATCAGACACATACGCTTCGCGAGGAAATGGCGCGATTCCGATTGGGCGACGAAAGTCAGGCGAGCGGCGCGGCAAGACGTCCGGCCTTGCATGCCGTGGAAACATCGCCCCTTTCCCTGGCGGCCTGAGCGGTGTGGCCGGTCACCGCCCGTTAGCTCGATGGGGGCGTGGCGTGGGCATGGAATGGGTGTGTTCGTGGCGGCCGTGGGCCGAACCGGGTAACATTGCCCATCTTTTGCTCAGTTGAGGGTGGCGAAGTATGAAGCGAGTGGCGCTGATGGCAGCGGTGGCCGTGCTGGCCGGGGGAGTGGCAGGGTGTGGCCCGGTCAACCAGATGAGCGTGCCCGATCCGGCCGCAGGACGACTGCTCGATCAGGGGACGGGAGCCGATCGCTTCATGGTGCTCAACTGCATTTATCACGGCTGGAGCGAGTTGTCGCCGAACGTCGAATCGACGTCGTACGCCCGTCAGGGGGCCGACCGTGTGCGTGTCTATCGCGGTCAGGGCGCCGACGGCAAAGCCGTCTACAACCCGTACGTCGACGTCATGCAAGGCGGCTTCGGTGCGCGTTTGCAATACTTCGAAGTTCCCGGCAGCCACCTGCCGCGCGACTACGAAAAGACGGTCAGGCGCTGCATGGTGCCGTATTCGGGCAGCAACGACTGACGTTCGGCCGCCTGACGAGGATCGCTCAAGCGCGATCATGAAAAACGCCACGGGAGACCGTGGCGTTTTCGTTGGTGCCGGCGACGAGGCCGGCGAGTGCCTGCAACGGGGCCGCGATGACGGCGCTCAGCCGTGGAAATCCTCGCGCGCTTCGACGACTGCCTTGACCACACCCCGACGCACGAGGAAATCACCGAATTTCTCACCGGCATCGCGCATCTTCGCGTATTGCGCGAAGAGCGGCGTGAGTTCGGCCACGATCTGATCTTCGTTGAGCGATTCCTTGTACAGCTTGTTCAAACGCTGCCCGTGGAAACCCGCGCCGAGGTACAGATTGTACTTGCCGGCCGATTTGCCAACCAGGCCGATCTCGGCGATGTAGGGACGGGCGCAGCCGTTCGGGCAGCCGGTCGTGCGAATGGTGATCGGTTCGCCTGCAAGCCCCGCATCGTCGAGCACCTTCTCGAGTCGCGTGACCAGGCCGGGCAGGGCGCGCTCGCTCTCGGCCAGCGCGAGACCACACGTCGGGAAGCCGACGCAGGCCATCGAGTGGATGCGCAGCGCACTTTGATGCTTGCCGTCGAGCAGGCCGTATTCCTTCACGAGGGCGTCGATCTGCGGCTTGGCGGCGTCGCTCACGCGTCCAATGATCAGGTTCTGGTTGCCGGTGATGCGGTAATCGCCCTGATGCACCTTCGCGATTTCGCGCAGCCCGGTCATCAGGCGGTAGTCGTCCCAATCCTTCACGCGACCGTTCTGGATGAAGAGCGTGAGATGCCAAAGATCGTCCGCGCCCTTGAGCCAGCCATACTGATCGCCGTTGGTCGTGAACGCAAACGCCCGCTCGGGCGCCAGATCCCAACCGAGATATCGGTTGAGGGTTTCCTTGAACCACGCCACGCCACGGTCGTCGAGGGTGTATTTCAGACGCGCATGCTTGCGATTGCCGCGGTCGCCGAAGTCGCGTTGCACGAGTAGCACCTTCTCGGCGACGTCGACGATGCGATCGGCCGGCGTATAGCCGATGACGGTCGCCGTGCGCGGGTACGTTGCGGCGTCGCCGTGCGTCATGCCCATGCCGCCACCGACCGTCACGTTGAAGCCTTCGAGCTTGCCGTCGTCGCCCACGATGGCGATAAAGCCCAGGTCGTTGGCGTAGAGATCGACGTCGTTGTTCGGCGGTATCGCGATGGCGATCTTGAACTTGCGTGGCAGATAGTGCTTGCCGTAGATCGGCTCGTGATCCTCCTTGCCCGCGCCCAGACGCTTGTCGCCCAGCCAGATCTCGCGATACGCCGTGGTCTGCGGCAACAGGTGCCGATCGATCTTCAGGCACCAGTCGAGCGCCTCGGCATGGGCGGGCGAATGGTGCGGATTGTTCGAGACGAGCGTGTTGCGATTGACGTCGCCGCACGCGGCAATGCTCGTCATCGCAACTTCATCGATGCCCTTGATGAGGGGGCGCAACTGGTGCTTGAGCACGTTGTGATACTGCACCGTCTGCCGCGTGGTCAGGCGAATCGTGTTGCCGCCGTACTTCTGGGCGAGATCGTCGAGCTTGAGCCATTGCTCGGGCGTGCACACGCCGCCCGGCATGCGCAGCCGGATCATGAACTGGTAGGCCGGTTCGAGTTTCTGCTTCTGCCGTTCGCTGCGCAGGTCACGGTCATCCTGCATGTAGGAGCCGTGAAACTTCAGCAATTGGGCGTCCTTCTCGAAGATCGCGCCGGTGAGCGGGTCGGCCAGACCTTCGGCGATGGTGCCGCGCAGGTAGTTGCTGGCGTCCTTGATCTTCTCGACTTCGGAGCGCGGCGCCGTCGAGGCGTCGCCGGCTTGCGTGGGTTGCGTCATGGGCTCGGCTCTATCGGTCAGCGCGGGATGCCGCGCGGGTTTTGTCGGGGTAGACGGCGAAACGCGGTCGGAATCCGCGGCATCCGCGATCAGTACACATCGCGCTGATAGCGCTTTTCGCGCTGCAACGTCTTCACATACTCGGCGGCGGCGTCCGGCGTCAGCCCCCCGTGTTGCGTCACGATGTCGATGAGCGCGGTGTTCACGTCGCGCGCCATTGCGTCGGCATCGCCACATACGTACAGGTGCGCACCTTCCTGCAACCAGGCATACAGTTCCTTGCCTTGTTCACGCATGCGGTGCTGTACGTAGACCTTGTCTTGCGTGTCGCGCGAGAACGCGAGGTCGATTTTGGTGAGCGCGCCGTCCTTCACATAGCGTTGCCATTCTCGCTGATAAAGGAAGTCGGTGCGGAAGTTCCGGTCGCCGAAGAAGAGCCAGTTCTTGCCGGGGGCGTCGAGCGCCTGACGTTCCTCGACGAACGCCCGGAATGGGGCAATGCCGGTCCCGGGACCGATCATGATGACCGGTGCGTGGCTATCCTGCGGCAGCTTGAAGTTACGGTTCGCCTCGATATAGATCGGCACCGTCTGTCCTTCGCGGGCGATGTCGGCAAGGTAAGTCGACGCCACGCCGCGACGCGCGCGGCCGTGGCTGTCGTAGCGAACGGCGCCCACGGTGATGTGCACCGCGCCCGGATTGGCGGCCAGACTCGACGCAATCGAGTACAGACGCGGCTGAAGCGTGCGCAGCGTGCCGACGAACTCGGCCGCCTTCACCTTGCGGGCCGGGAACTGGCGCACGACGTCGATCACGTCGCGGCCATGGAGATAGTCGCGCAGTGCCGTTTCGTTGCCCGCGCCAAGCAGGGCCTTCAGTTCGCTGGATTCCGCCAGCGCCGCGTATTTTTCGAGGAACGCGCGCGAGAGCGTTGTGATGTCGTAGGCGCGCAGGAAGGCGTCGCGCAGCGACAGTGTGCGGTCCTGCGTCGTCGTGGTGGCCTGCGGGTCGAGCGCTAACGTGTCGATCAGCGTGTCGACGAGCGCCGCGTCGTTCTGCGCGACCACGCCCAGCGCGTCGCCCGGCTCGTACGTGAGGCCCGAGCCTTCCAGCGAGAGTTCGACGTGATGGACTTCCTTGGAGGAGCCGCGTCCGGAGAGCGTGACGTTCTCGATCACGGCGGCATCGAATGGATGCTTGCGGCTGTATTGGCTCGATGCTGCGGCCGGTGCGATGCTGCTCGCAAGCGCGGCGAGGCTGAAACCTTCCGTCACGCCGGCGCTCTTGCCCGCGGCGGCCGGGGCCGCCACCCGCGACAGCGCTTCGACGGCCTCTTCGGCCCAGCGCTCGGCCGGCGCGTCGTAGTCGACGTCGCTGTCGACGCGGGGCACGAGCCGTTGCGCACCCAGCGCGGCCAGCCGTGCGTCGAAGTCCTTGCCGGCCTGGCAGAACTTCTCATAGCTCGAATCGCCCAGGCTGAGGACCGCGAAGCGGGTGCCTTCGAGTTGGGGCGCCTTCGCGCCGTGCAGGAATTCGTAGAAGTCGCGCGCATCGTCGGGCGGCTCGCCTTCGCCTTGTGTCGACACGGCAACGAGCAGCAACTTGTCGTTCTTCAGGCGCGAGGCCTTGTAATCTCCCATCGCGAACAGATCGACCTTGAAGCCTGCGGCGACGGCGCGCGCCTTGGCGTGCTCGGCGACTTCCTGGGCGTGCCCGGTCTGCGAGCCATACAGAATCGTCACCGACGGGGCGGCAGGCCCGGCCGTTGCCGCGACCGGCGCCGGCGCACCGGCGTGTCGCACAGAGTGATTGATGCCCGCGAGAAATCCTCGCACCCAGGCGAGCTGCTCGCCGGAAAGGCCCTCGACCAGTTGGCTGAGCATCTGGGCTTGCTGAGCGGAAAGCGGTGTCGTCTCTTGCATGTCGTTCATGACTCCAGGGGCCGGACCTGGACGGACGCCGTGGCGGGGCCTACCCGTCGGGCGCCCCCAGACAGACCGGCAAGGGGATACTCACCACGATATCGGCTGGCCCTTAGAAATTAAAATAATAAAATTTAATTTTTATATATCTAATTCACATATGGGCATAAGGCGCAGGCGGGCTGGCGCAGCGCGAACCTGCGACGCATGCGGCGGTTACGTCGCAAGTCCCCGTGCGACGGCTTTCCGGGTCGGTGGGCGCTGGGAAAACGTGCTATGCTCCTCGCCGTGATTTATCAGGTCCTTCCAAGCACCACTTGATTCTCGCAATCCGCTAATCGGTCAGGCCGTGTCGCGGAAGGTTTCGTAACCCGCTATTTCTCGAGACACTCGTAGAAAAGGTGAGCGCAAAATGAGTTTGATGGAACAATTCCAAACGAACTCGTACCTCTTCGGCGGCAATGCCCCCTACGTTGAAGAACTGTACGAATCGTATCTAGACAATCCGGCTTCCGTGCCGGACAACTGGCGCCAGTATTTCGACGCGCTGCAAAACGTTCCCGCTGTTGATGGTTCCAACGCCAACGACGTGGCTCACGCCCCGATCGTGGAGTCGTTCGCCCAGCGCGCCAAGGCCAATGCCTTCGTGCCGCGCGCTGGCGCCTCCGACCTGGCCGTGGCCCGCAAGCAGGTGCACGTGCAGTCGCTCGTCGCCGCCTACCGCTTCCTGGGCGCCCGCTGGGCCAATCTGGACCCGCTCAAGCGTCAGGAACGTCCGGCCATTCCGGAACTGGAACCCGCGTTCTACGACCTGACCGAAGCGGATATGGACAGCGTGTACTCGGCCGAGAACACGTACTTCGGTTTCGAACAGGCCAGCCTGCGCGACCTGCTCAAGTCGCTGCGCGACACGTACTGCGGCTCGATCGGCGCCGAGTACATGTACATCAGCGACCCGGTGCAAAAGCGCTGGTGGCAAGAGCGTCTGGAGAAGGTGCGTGCCACGCCCAACTTCACCGCTGAAAAGAAGAAGCACATCCTCGAACGCCTGACCGCCGCTGAAGGCCTCGAGCGTTACCTGCACACCAAGTTCGTCGGCCAGAAGCGCTTCTCGCTCGAAGGCGGCGAATCGTTCATCGTGGCGATGGACGAACTCGTCCACCATGCCGGTGCCAAGGGCGTGCAGGAAATCGTGATCGGCATGGCCCACCGCGGCCGTCTGAACGTGCTGGTCAACACCCTGGGCAAAATGCCGGCGGACCTGTTCGCCGAATTCGAAGGCAAGCACGTCGACGATCTGCCGGCCGGTGACGTGAAGTACCACAAGGGCTTCTCGAGCGACGTTTCGACGGGCGGTGGCCCGGTCCACCTGTCGCTGGCGTTCAACCCGTCGCACCTGGAAATCGTGAACCCGGTGGTCGAAGGCTCGGCCAAGGCACGTATGGACCGTCGTGGCGAAGCCGACGCGGCCAGCGTGCTGCCGGTGCAAGTTCACGGTGACGCCGCATTCGCGGGGCAGGGCGTCGTGATGGAAACGCTGAACCTCGCGCAGACGCGCGGTTACGGCACGCACGGCACGGTGCACATCGTCATCAACAACCAGATCGGCTTCACCACGTCGGATCCGCGTGACGCCCGTTCGACGACGTACTGTTCGGACGTGGTCAAGATGATCGAAGCGCCGGTGCTGCACGTGAACGGCGACGATCCGGAAGCGGTCGTGCTGGCCATGCAACTGGCCCTGGACTTCCGTCAGGAGTTCAAGAAAGACGCCGTCGTGGACATCGTTTGCTACCGCAAGCTGGGCCACAACGAGCAGGACACGCCGGCGGTCACGCAGCCGCTGATGTACAAGAAGATTGCCCAACACCCGGGCACGCGCGCGCTGTACGTCGAGAAGCTGGTCACGCAAGGCGTGATTACAGCCGAGGAAGGCAACGCGTTCGTCGCGGCCTACCGCAAGGCCATGGACGACGGCCACCACACCGTCGACCCGGTGCTCTCGAACTACAAGAGCAAGTACGCGGTCGACTGGGTGCCGTTCCTGAACAAGAAGTGGACCGATGCCGGCGATACGGCCGTGCCGCTGAACGAACTCAAGCGTCTGGCCGAGCGCATCACCACGATCCCGGCGAACTTCAAGGTTCACCCGCTCGTCGAGAAGGTCATCAACGACCGTCGCAAGATGGGCGCGGGCGAGCAGCCGCTCGACTGGGGCATGGGCGAGCATCTGGCCTTCGCCTCGCTGGTCTCGTCGGGCTTCGCTGTGCGCCTGACCGGTCAGGATTCGGGCCGCGGCACGTTCACGCACCGCCACTCGGTGCTGCATGACCAGAACCGCGAGCGTTGGAACGACGGCACCTACGTGCCGCTGCAACACGTGGCCGACGGTCAGGCCACCTTCACGGTGATCGACTCGGTGCTCTCCGAAGAAGCCGTGCTGGGCTTTGAGTACGGTTACTCGACGGCCGAGCCGAACACGATGGTGCTGTGGGAAGGCCAGTTCGGCGACTTCGCCAACGGTGCGCAGGTCGTGATCGACCAGTTCATCTCGAGCGGCGAAGTGAAGTGGGGCCGCGTGTCGGGCCTGACGATGCTGCTGCCGCATGGCTACGAAGGCCAGGGTCCGGAGCACTCGTCGGCGCGTATCGAACGCTACCTGCAACTGTGCGCCGACACGAACATGCAAGTGGTCCAGCCGACCACGCCGGCACAGATCTTCCACCTGCTGCGTCGTCAGATGATCCGCCAGCTGCGCAAGCCGCTGATCGTGTTCACGCCGAAGTCGCTGCTGCGCCACAAGGAAGCCGTGAGCGACCTGTCGGAACTCGCCAAGGGCGGCTTCCAGACGGTGATCGGCGAAACCGATGCTTCGATCGACGCCAAGAAGGTCAAGCGCGTCGTCGCCTGCTCGGGCCGCCTGTACTACGACCTGATCGCCCGCCGTCGTGAAGACAAGTCGACCGACGTTGCGATCGTGCGTGTGGAACAGCTCTACCCGTTCCCGCACAAGGCGTTCGAGAACGAACTGAAGAAATACGAAAACCTTACCGAAGTGGTGTGGGCCCAGGACGAGCCGCAAAATCAAGGTCCGTGGTTCTACATCGAACACCACCTGATCGAAAGCATGAGCGCCGGTCAGAAGCTGGCTTACGCGGGTCGCGCGGCTTCGGCCTCGCCTGCCGCGGGCTACTACGCCAAGCATTACGAACAGCTCAAGCAGCTGCTCGATACGGCTTTCGGTCGCCTCAAGGGCGCGACCGTGGTGCAGTAACCGGTTAGGTCTTACAGCGGTCGTCCTCCCCCTGGGGACGGCCGCTG